>NZ_JBEZED010000023.1:0-131989 GCF_040648675.1 Micromonospora sp. NPDC049101
TTGACCGGTACTAATAGGCCGAGGACTTGACTACTAAGCTGCTACGCGTCCACTGTGCAACTCTGAACGAGCGAACACCCGTGAAATGTGTCCGGTGTTGTTTGATATGTTCATAGAGTTACGGCGGTCATGGCGGAGGGGAAACGCCCGGTTACATTCCGAACCCGGAAGCTAAGCCCTCCAGCGCCGATGGTACTGCACTCGTGAGGGTGTGGGAGAGTAGGACGCCGCCGGACAATCTTCCAGATAGGGCCACCCCGATACGGGGTGGCCCTATCTGCATATCCGCACCCTGAATCGACTCGACTTTCTTGAAATTGGGGTATCCACGAGCGCGGGACACCCCGGGCTAGGTTCGGGGTGTGGCTGACGTTCTGATACTGCTGGTGTTCGCCGGCTGCGTGGCGGCGATCCTGGGGATCCTCTGGTGGCTGGGAGCCCGTGTGCGTCGGCGCGGTGTCGGCGCCGAGGTCATGGGGCCGTTCGAGGAGATATGGCATCCGGCGGCGCATCGGTTCCGGACCGAGATTCGCGTGCAGGAGGCGCGCATGTTGCCAACGCCTCCCCAGGGCGGCCGGCCCAGTGGACAGGGCAGTGGTGGCGCCGCGGGCTGACCGCGACGTCAGGAGGGCTTCGGCCCGCAGACGTAGCGGGGTTCCGCGTCGTAGCGCCAGCTGAACTTCTCCCGCTTGACCACCTTGCCGCCCTTCTTGATGACTCGGTAGGCGTCCTGGGCGAACCCATTGATGCCGTTGGTCGCGATGCACGAGGGGCCGGGCTCGAGGTGGATCAGCTTCGGCGTGGTGATGTTGCGGCGGGGCCCGTACTCCGTCTTCACGCTGTCGTAGATCTTCGTGCTCCAGATCGACACGGTGATCGTGCTGGACGTGTACGAGGTGTCGATGAGTACCCCGTACTCGGTGTTGTTTCGGAATTTGAAGTCCAGGTGCGGCCAGATGATCGTCGACTCGATGACGGCCGGGTACCTGTCGAACCAGTACGAGTGCGGCTTGTGCTGGACGTCCTCCAGGCCGGCGTAGTACGTCGCGTTGAACAGCGTGGTGGTGAACTGTGAGATGCCGCCGCCGACGCCCGGCACCAACTTGCCGTCGAGGATCACCGGCGCGTCCAGGTAGCCCTGGGCGTAACCGCGTTCGCCGGTGTGACCGTTCAACGAGAACGTCTTCCCCGGCAGGACGACGGTGCCGTCCACCTGCCTCGCGATGGTCGCGATGTTCCGGCTGCGCGACGAGGCCATTCCGCCGGTGAAACGGGTGGTGAAGGTGGACACTCGTTCCTTGATGCCCAGGCCGGTCAGCTTCTCCGCGGTCAGCTCCGGTGGCGTCGGCTTCAGCTCGCCGGTCACCTCGCGGCCGTCCGACTTCGGCAGTACCGCCAGCAGGCCCTGAGCCAGGTTCGTCATGTCCAGTTGCTGACCGGGCCGCCCGTCGGTGGTGGTGGGCCGACCACCGGAGATGGTCATCGTGGCGTTCTTCGGCGGCACCTCGATGGCCGCCAGGTCGTCGCCGAGCGCCGCACGCAGCCGCTTCGCGTCCACCGACGGGGTCAGCTTGCCGGTCTTGTCGGCGGTGAACCGCAGGCTTCTCGCGATGGCGGCGGGTGAGATCCGCACCGAACCTTTTTCGGTACGCAGGGTGACCGGTGCGGCGACCGCCGGCTTGGCCAGCTCGGTGACCAGCCGGTCCAACTCCTCCGGTGTGGTCGCCGGGTGGCGCTCCACAAGTGGCACGGTGACCGGGGTGCCGGCCAGCCAGCCGGCGCGGACCACCTCGGCCGAGCGTTGGGGCTCCAGGGCCAGCCCCGGCTTGGGCTGCACGACCTTCGGCGTGACGCCCTGGTAGGTGATTGCCGGCATCGTCATCCCCTGGGCCTGGTTGCCGAGCACCCTACGTAGCGCGTCGTCCAACCGGTCGGCGTCGACGGTGACCACCGGGTCGACCGTGCGGGAGCCGACCAGGCGGCTGACCGGGTGCGCGTCGGCTGCGGCCGCTGCCGCGACGGTCGCCGGCACGTCGACGGCCAACCCCACGTCGGTCGGGTTGATATCGGCGGTCCGCCCGTCGACGGTGACCCGCAACGGACCGGCGAGGGCCGCCGCCCGCCGGTCGAGCTCCGCCCGCAACTCCCGATCGGCCTCGGCGCGGCTCCGGCCGCCCAGTTCGGTGCCGAGCACGCTGGTGCCGCGCGGAACGTCACCGGCGTAGGCCCAGGCTCCGGCACCCGCCACGGCGGCGAGGACGCCGCCGCCGACGCCGGCGGCGAGCAGCATCCGCACCCGGCGGGGGCGACTCGGGCGGCCCTCCGGTTCACCGGGGGCGGACACCGTCACCGGTCCGTCGTCCGGCCAGGTGACAGCGGTGACCTGCACGGTGGGCCGGTCGTCGGCGGGCGGACTCTTTTCGCCGTAGAGCGTCACTGCAACCTCGATCGCCAGGGTGCCGCGGCAGGTAACGCCCTCCCGCAGGCACCTACGGTAACGAATACCCGGCCGTCCTTCGGCTGCACCGGCCGGACACCGCTACCGCGTGTCGTCCGGTGTGTCGGCGGAGCACGGGGACGGACCACCCACGGAGGTACGGGGGTGGTGCCGGCGGCGGACCGCGGACGTGGCACGGTGGCCGGGTGGACACTGCGGAGCGGGTGTTGGCGTACGGCGGCGGTTGGCTGGACCGGGCGGGCCCCTTGCGCACCGATCCGACCCGGTTGAGCGCGTTGCTCGGCGAGCCGACAACCGTGGTGCTGGCGTTGTGGCGGGACCGCTGTCTCGTCGACGCGGACGGGCCGGTCCGGCTCACCGCGGAGCGGGCGTCCCTCGTCCGGTCCGCCGCGAGTGAGACGGTGTTCCTGGGGCTCGACGGGGACGTTGCCGTGTTCGCCGTGGACCTGTCCGCACTCCCCGAACGTGCCGCCACCGAGATGGCCGGTGCGGCGCGGACCGTCGACGTACGGGCACTGGTCGGGCGGCTCGACCCGGGCGACGCGGCCGTCCAGGCGTACGCCAGGGGTTTGTTGCACTGGCACCGGCAGCAGCGATTCTGCGGGACGTGCGGTGCGCCGGCCGTCGCCGATGGCGGCGGGCACATGCGCACCTGCACGGGTGAGGAGTGCGGGCGTCTTTTCTTCCCCCGGATCGAGCCGGCGATCATCGTGCTGGTCGAGGCACCCGGCCGGCCGGGGCGCTGCCTGCTGGCCCGGCACGCGGGTGCGGCCGAGGACGCGTTCTCGACGCTGGCCGGGTTCGTCGAGGTTGGCGAGAGCCTGGAGGACGCGGTCCGTCGGGAGATGGCCGAGGAGGCGGGCGTGACAGTCACCGATGTGACCTACCAGGGGTCGCAGGCGTGGCCGTTCCCCGCCGGCCTGATGGTGGGCTTCCGGGCCACCGCCGGTTCCGACGAGGTACGCGTCGACGGCGAGGAGTTGCTGGAGGCGCGCTGGTTCACCCGGGCGGAGCTGCGGGAGCGGGTGGCTTCCGGCCGTACCCTCGGGCGGGTGGACGCGATCGACCACCGCCTTCTCGAGGACTGGTTGGCCGCGGGGTCCTGACCTGCGGGGCTGACCGCTGCTTTACATTCGTTACATTATTGTAATCGGTCAATGTCCCATCACTTTCCGCAGCCAACCCCGTTGGCCGTGCCAGCTTTCGTGGCCTTTTGCCGGCTTCCGTCCGCGACCGCGTCGCCCCCGCCGTAACGCAGTGCTGCTGCTGGATGGGTCGCCTGTTACCGCCGAGTAGCCGGGGGGTTGTGAGCTACGCCTCAGAGGTGCACCATCAAGCCCGGTCATTACCCGCCGGTAACAGATGACGGGCCCCACGCAGAGCCGCCAGTTCGTCACCGGCGAGCCGTGCGCATCCACCTCGAGGAGGAACCCGTGCAGGATCGGTTGGACAATCAGGGTCGTACCCGGTGGCGGCGCTTCGCCGCCATGGCGGTGCCCGCCACGGCCGCCGCGGGCGCCATCCTGTTCGGAATGTCGACAGGCGCGATCGCGTCCGACATCACGGTCTCCGGCCAGACCTTCAAGATCGGCGCCGAGCGCCTGGAGGGCGACGGCTTCAAGCAGTACGGCGGCATCGTCCGCGAGAAGGGCAAGGACGGGAAGGCCGGCCAGGTCCACCCGATCGCGCTCTCCGAGATCAGCAGCGCCGAGCTGTACAGCCTGTGCCAGTCCGTCCGCGCCGACCTGCCGGGCCTGCCGGTGGTGCTCACCATCAACGCCGGCGAGGGCAAGGAGCCCGCCCGGGCCAAGGACCTGCTGATCGCGATGGACTCGTTGAACGGCAACGCCACCTTCACCAACATCAAGATCGGTCGGGACGCCACCGACCTGAACCCGACGGCGCAGGCCGGCTCGTTCGGCCAGAACTCCGACCACGTCACCATCACCAACCTGCAACAGGTGTCCCGCTACACCACGGCGGCGACGTTCAACCTGGTCGGGCTTCGGCTGAAGGTCAACGTGGGCGAAGACGCCAAGGGCAAGGAGTGCTTCTGAGGTGAGCCGAGGCCCGCGGCGCGCCACCGCCGCGGGTCCGGCCGGTGTCCCCGTTCCCGCGCGGCCAGGAGGAGTACGTGACAACCGCGAACCCGTCGCACGCCCGGCCCGGCGGTCCGGCTCAGGCGTGGCGGCACTTCCGCCGCTGGCGGCGCAGCCGACCGTTCACCGGCGGCCTGCTCACCGCCCTGGCCGGGCTGGAGATGTTTGCGTCCACCCGGATGACCCTCAACGGCCTCAGCTTCCACAGCGGGGCGAGCGGCCTGCTCTCGCTGCTGATCCCGGTCATCCTGGTGACCTGCGGTCTGCTGCTCTGGTTCACCCCGGCGCAGCGCCTGTTCTACTCGATCGTCGCGGCGGTCACCGCGGTCTACTCGCTGATCGGGCTCAACCTCGGCGGCTTCTTCGTCGGTCTGCTGCTCGGCATCGTCGGCAGCGCCCTCGCCTTCGCCTGGACGCCGACCAGTCCAGCACCGCTCACCGCCCCACAGCCCGACGTCGAGCAGGCCGACGTCGAGCAGGCCGACGTCGAGCAGGCCGACGCGGGGCAGCCCGACGCGGCGCGGGCCGGCACTGCGCGGTCTGATCGCCCGACGGCGGCGCCGGGGTCCGACGAGGGCCCGCCGCCCGAGTGGCCGGGACGTTCCACTGACTCTCGGCAGGCCTTTGGCATCACCCTCGTGGTGCTCGGCCTGGCCGCCGGTGGGCTGGCCGTCCAACCGCGAGCGGTGCGGGCGGCCCCGAGTCGGCCGGCGACGATCCTCTGTCCGACCCCGTCCCGGGATGCCAGCCCGTCGCCCAGCGCCAGCCCGGCCACGCCGACTCCGAGCCCGGACCGGGATGGCAACGTGCTCACCGACATCCTGGACGGAGTCGGCGATCTGCTCGGTGGCGGACGCCGTGGGGAGACCCCGTCGGCGTCGACCAGCCCGGCCGCCACGCCCGCCGCGCAACCAACCGGCACGCCGGCCGACCGGCCCGGCACCTGCCCGCCGCCGGCCCCGGGCGGGCCGGACACGCCCGCCAAGCCGGGCACGCCGGGCACGCCGGCCTCCGACGGGCCGGGCGCGCCGGACAAGCCGGGTGTGGTGGAGCCGGGTAAGCCGCTGCCGCGCATCGCCGCCGATCCAGCCCTGCCGACGGTGGCGCAGACGCCGTCCAAGCTCACCGGCACGTCGGTCCGGATGACCGGGCTGCGATTCGATGGAGTCACCGACCTGCACACCGTGAAAGGCGACCTCAAGGTGCTGAAGTTCAGCATGCGTGAGGCGGTCACCGCCGACTTCCTGCTCCGCGCCGACGGCCCGCAGGGGCGCAACCAGCGGTACGCGACCGACCGGCTGACCGTCAGCGGAAACGTGGCCTTCTACGCCACCCGGTTCGTTGGCCGGCTACTCGGTATCAAGATCACACTGACGCCGGATCTGCCACTGCCGGACGGCGTCCCGATCACCTCGCCCATCCCGATCACGTTCACCGATCCGGTCATCGACCTGGCGTACGTCACGAGTGACACGCTGACCGCCCGACCGGCGTTGGCGCTGACCCTCGGCTGAACGGGCACGGCGGGAAGCGCCGGCGGTACGTCGTACCGCCGGCGCTTGGAGCCTAGAGCCTAAAGCCGGGCCAGCGCCCGGCGCAGCGGGTCGAGACCCAGCGCGCCCAGGTCCAACGCCTGCCGGTGGAACTCCCGCAGGTCGAAGTCGGCGCCCTTGCGGGCCTTGGCGTCCTCGCGGGCCTGCAGCCAGATCCGCTCACCCACCTTGTACGACGGCGCCTGCCCCGGCCAGCCCAGGTAGCGGTTCAGCTCGAAGCGCAGGTTCTCGTCCGGAACCCGGCAGTGCGCCCGCATGAACTCCCAGCCCAGCTCGGGCGTCCACCGCTCGCCCGGGTGGAACCCGAAGGGGTTGTCCTTCGGGATCTCCAGCTCCAGGTGCATGCCGATGTCGACGATCACCCGCGCTGCGCGCATCGCCTGGCCGTCGAGCATGCCCAGTTTGTCGCCCGGGTCCTCCAGGTAGCCCAGCTCGTCCATCAGCCGCTCCGAGTAGAGCGCCCAGCCCTCGCCGTGCCCGGACACCCAGCAGAGCAGTCGCTGCCAGCGGTTGAGCAGGTCGGCACGGACAGCGGTCTGCCCCACCTGGAGATGGTGACCCGGCACGCCCTCGTGGTAGACCGTGGTCACCTCTCGCCAGGTGGAGAAGTCGGTGATGCCCTGCGGCACCGCCCACCACATCCGGCCCGGACGGGAGAAGTCCTCACTCGGGCCGGTGTAGTAGATGGCACCGTCGCTGGTCGGGGCGAGGCAGCACTCGATGCGGCGGACCTGCTCCGGAATGTCGAAGTGGGTGCCGTGCAACTCGGCGATCGCCTTGTCGGCCAGCGCCTGCATCCAGTCCCGGAACGCCTCCTTGCCCTGGATGGTCCGGGCCGGGTCGGCGTCCAGCTTGGCCACGGCCTCGTCGACCGTGGCACCGGAGCCGGCGATGCGCCCCGCGACGACGCGCATCTCCGCCTCCAGGCGGGCCAGCTCCGCGAAGCCCCAGGCGTACGTCTCGTCCAGGTCGACCTTGGCGCCGAGGAAGTACTGCGAGGCGAGCTCGTAGCGCTCCCGGCCGGCGGCCTGCTTGTCCCGCCCGTGCGGGGCCAACTCGGTACGCAGGAACTGGCCGAACTCGGCGGTCGCCGCGGTCGCCGCCGCCGCGCCCCGACGCAGCTCCGCGCCGAGCGAGCCCTCAGCGCCCAGCCGCTCGACCAGCCCGTGGAAGAAGTTGTCCTGGGTCGGGTCGACCCAGATGTCGCACTGCTTGGCGACCTCGACCAACTGCACCTTCGAGCTGACCTGACCGGCGGCGAGGGCCGCACGGAGAGTGACCTTGTAGTTGTCCAGTGCGCCGGCGAAGCCGTTGAGTCGGGCGGCGACGTTGGCCTGCTCGTCGCTGGTCGCGGTCGGCATCAGGTCGAACACCATGCGGATCTCGTGCAGCCCGCTCTCGATCACGCTGATTTCGCTCGTCGTCTGGCCCGCGTCGTACCGGGCCAGGTCCAGGCCGAGTCGTTCCTGCATGGCCTCCTTGGCGATCCGCTCGGACTCGGTCTGCGGCTCGGTCACCTCAAGCTCGCTGAGCGTCCGGCGGGTGAGGTCCGCGCGCGCCCGGTAACCCTCCGGCGAGAGGTCGTCGAGCTGGTCATCATGGCCGGCGATGCCGACGAAGGTCGCGCCGGTGGGGCTCAACGGCGCCCACTCGGCCACGTAACGGTTGGCGATTTCATCGATTCGTCCCACGCTGCGACCCTACGTGACCAACCCACCCCCGTGTCGATGACGTTTGTCGTGTTCAGGCCACTGAAGTGACGAGCGGCGCAACGTCCGAAAGGCGCGCGACTTTGTCGGTGGGTTCCGGCAGAGTGTCAGGGGTGACTGCCGATATCACTCCTGACAAGGCACCGGTTCGCACCTGGCTGCCGGGCTTCGTCGCCCTCGCCGCGATCTGGGGTTCCAGCTTCCTGTTCATCAAGGTCGGGGTGGCCGAGTTGCACCCGGTCCAGCTCACCCTCTACCGGGTCGTCGCTGGCGCGGTAACCCTGCTGATCGTCCTCGCCGTGCTGCGCGACCGGCTGCCCCGCGAGCCCCGGGTCTGGGGGCATCTCACAGTCGTCGCCGCGTTCGGCGTGGCCGTGCCGTTCACCCTGTTCGGCTACGGCGAGCAACGGGTCGAGTCGATGCTGGCCGGCATCTGGAACGCGACCACGCCCCTGATCGTGCTGCCGCTGGCGGTGCTGGTCTTCCGCACCGAGCGGCTGACCGTGCGCCGCGCGATCGGGCTCGGGCTCGGCTTCCTCGGGGTGCTGGTGGTGCTGGGAGTCTGGGAGGGCATCGGCGGGGCGCACTTCACCGGGCAGTTGATGTGCTTCGGCGCGGCCGCCTGCTACGGCGTCGCCATCCCGTACCAGAAGCGGTTCGTCGCCGGCAGCTCCTACTCCGGCCTGTCGTTGTCTGCCGCGCAGTTGCTGCTCGCGGCCGGGCAACTGGCAATCGTCACCCCGTTCGTCGCCGGGCTGCCGCCGCTGCCCACCGAACTGTCGGCGGGAGTGGTCGCCAGCGTGCTGACCCTGGGTGCGCTCGGCACGGGGCTCGCCTTCGTCATCAACATGCGCAACATCCGGGTGGCCGGCGCGAGCACCGCATCCACGGTCACGTACCTGATCCCGATCTTCGCGGTGCTGATCGGAGCCGTGGCGCTCGGCGAGCGGCTCAACTGGCACCAACCGGTCGGCGCGCTCATCGTGCTGCTGGGGGTCGCGGTCGCGCAGGGCGTGCTCGGCCGCCGGAAGCCACGCCCGGTGGTCGGCGTCAACGCTCCCGCCGAGCCCGCGGCCGCCCCCGAGTTCGCCGAGCCCGCCCGCCGCTGAGGGTCGCTGCCGAGTCGATCAAGGCCGAACCGTGCCTGAGACGTCGTGGTGGTCGGGGCCGCTGGTCGGGAGCGCTGGTCAGGGCCGTTTGCGCGTCCAGGCGACCAACTGTTCCGCCGGCCAGGTGTTGATCACCGAATCGGCGGGGACGCCGCAGAGGGCGGCCCGCTCACAGCCGAACCGCTGCCAGTCGAGCTGGCCGGGCGCGTGCGCGTCGGTGTTGATGGCGAAGCGGCAGCCGGCCTCCAGTGCGCGACGGATCAGGCGCTTCGGCGGATCCTGCCGCTCCGGCCGAGAGTTGATCTCGACGGCGGTGTCGTGCTCGGCGCAGGCGGCGAAGACGGCGTCCGCGTCGAAGTCGCTCTCCGCCCTGGTGCGGGCGCGGTGCCCCCGGTCGCCCGGACCGGTCACCCCGGCCGGGCGGGACGACACCATCCGGCCGGTGACGTGACCGAGGATGTCCAGGTGCGGGTTGGCGACCGCGGCCAGCATGCGGCGGGTCATCTTCGACCGCTCGTCCTTCAGGCCGCTGTGCACCGAGCCGACCACCACGTCCAACCGGGCCAGCAACTCGTCGTCCTGGTCGAGGGAGCCGTCGGCGAGGATGTCCACCTCGATGCCGGTGAGGATCCGGAACCCCTCCGGCAGTGCGGCGTTGACCTGCGCCACGTGGTCGAGCTGCCGACGCAGGCGCTCCGCGGTCAGCCCCCGGGCCACCGTCAGTCGGGGCGAGTGGTCGGTCAACACCAGGTACTCGTGGCCCAACTCCACCGCGGCCAGCGCCATCTCCTCGATGGGCGAGCCGCCGTCGGACCAGTCCGAGTGGGTGTGGCAGTCGCCCTTCAGGGCGGCGCGCAGCGCCGTGGCCTCGGCATCCAGGTCGCTGCCCTCGGTCGCCACCAGCCGGCGCAGGTAGACCGGTTCCTCGCCGGCCAGCGACTCCGCCACGCAGCGGGCCGTCACGTCGCCGACACCTGTCAACTCGGTGAGCGTGCCGTTGTCGGCCCGGGCGGCAACCTCGGTCGCCGGCAGACCCGCCAACGCCTTCGCCGCCGACCGGAACGCCCGTACCCGGTACGTGGCCTCGTTCGCGCGTTCGAGCAGGAACGCGATGCGACGCAGGTCGGCGATGGGATCCCTGGCGCCAGCCATGTCAGGGCGCCTTCGGGCAGCCGTGGTCGCGCTGCCAGGCGACGACCTCGGCGGCCGGGTCCCGATTGTCGCCACGCCGCCACGAATCCAGGTACCGCGCCGGCCAGAGCACACCGCGCCGGATCCACCAGCCGTCCTTGCCGGTGCACGGCGGCGAGATGCCGAAGTGCACGTGGCAGACGTTGTTGGCGTTGCCGGTGCGCCCCACCTTGCCGAGCTGTTGCCCGGCGCGGACCCGCACACCGGCGTCGACGCCGCTGGACACGACGCTCAGGTGCGAGCCGTAGTAACGCACCCCGTCGTCGCCGAGCAGGGACACCGACAGGCCGCCGTTGTCCGGGCCCTGCGGCCCACCTTTGGAGTACCTGTCGACCCGACTCACCTCCAGCACCTTCCCGTCGGTCACCGCGACGAACGACTCACCGCAGTCGGCGAACAGGTCCGTGGCGGGGTACGCCCCGTGCGTCGGGTGGTAGTCCACGTTGTCGGCGCGTACCGGAAAGACATGCTTCAGGCCGCTGCGAGGTGTCGTCGCCGACGGCCTGGCCGACGACGGCGCCGGGCGGGCCGGACCGGTCGCCGTCGGCGTCGGCGTTGCCGACGGCGACACCGGCTGATCGCCGGTCGCCCAAACCGCGGACGGCGTCGGCGGGGCGTCGCCGGTCGGCACCCCCGGCCGGGTGGTCGCGCAGCCGGCGGCCAGCACCGGGGCGAGAAGCAGCAGGATCGGGTACGCCGGACGCGCGCGGCGGCTGATCGTCGGCGAGGGCATCCAGTCATCCTGGCAGAGCCGGTACCGTGAGCACGAGCGGCACGCGTGAGGGAGGGCAGCGACGGTGACCATCGCCCGACCCGATCCTGGCCCGGATCCGGCTGTCGTCGCACAGCAGGTGGCGCGTACCCCCTCGGGGCTCTTCCCCGCCGGGCCACCGTCCCGCCCGACCTACCGCGAGCCGCACCCGGTGACCGGTGGCGGCGTCGCCGCCGGCGGGGCCGCGGCGACCGCCTGGCTGCTGCTGTTCGGCCTGCTCGGCACCGATGTGACAAGTTACGCGTGGTGGACGGTGCTGGCGGGCCTGCTGGCGTGGCTGACCGCGTTGGTGCTGATCCGCTACGGCGACCGCGGGGTCGCCACCGGGGTCGCCATCGTCACGGCGGGTGGCTGGAGCATCGCCGCCGCCGTGGTGACGGTCCGCTGGGCCACCAGCGGTGACTGGCCGCTGTGGTGATCGAGCCGTGGTGGTGATCGGGCGGCGGTGGACGACTGCGGCGCGTGCCCGGTTGGCTGCGTAGCGAACGCCGTCTTGACGTGGCCGCCGAGACTCGGCACGCTCGGCACCATGGCCTGGACCACCCCGCGACAGGAACCGGATCGCAGTCGCCGCCGCCTGCAGTTGCTGGCCGAGTTGGCGGGTGCCCGCGCGGTCCGACAGCGCAGCCGACCACAGCGGCAGCGCACCGAGCGTCTGCGCCAGCTCATCGCTACCCGCCGTCGCGTCGCCGGCTGATCCGACTTTGTCAGGAATGACCGACCCTTCGGGGCGTTGACGAGTCGCCTGCCGACCCGACCGGCTAACGTGCACGCGTAACGAGTCGACGCTGTGTCGAGGGCTATTGGGGGGACCGTGTCGTACTTCGCTGCGGCCGTGGTGCGTGACGACAGTGGCTGGACCGCCGCCGAGGTCAGCCTGCGTGGCGCCACCGACATCGACGAGGTTGCCGAGCGGCTGCGTGACGTCGACCAGGAGGCCGACGTGTCGCTGCTCTTCGTCGAGGCCGATGACGCGTACCTGGTGATCCTGCGTCTCGACGAGGGCGAGGATCTGCGGGTGTTCGGTTCGGACTCCGCGTACGCCGAGGAGTCGCCGCTGGGCGCGCTGCTGGTCGGTGACCTGAAGACCTCGGTCACCGGGCTCGACGGCGACGACGAGCCGCGCCCGTTGACCACCGGTGACGAGGAGAGCGAGCAGCCCGTCGTCGATCCGGAGGCCGATCCGGTGGGTGAGGCCGACCTGCTGGCCAATCTGGGCATCTCCGCGCAGAAGCTGCTGACCCTGTGCACGCACGAGGGGATGCTGCCGGCGGACGTCACCGCCGAGATCTGCCAGGTGCTCGGCTGTGCCGACGAGGTCGAGGAGTTGCGTGAGGTCTGAGCCGGCCGACGCGACCGACCCGGCTCTGGAGACGATCCGACCGGGGCAGCCGACTCCCGGTGCGGTGGGGCGTGCCGGACCGGGCGCCTCCGAGGGCCTGGCCGACCCGGGTGCGGTCGGCCGTCGGCAACGCCACGAGCTGTGGATGCGCCGTGCCCTGGAGGTCGCCGTCACCGGGGCTGACGACGCCGCGGCGGGCGCTACCGACGTGGACGACGTGCCGGTGGGTGCGGTGCTCTACGGGCCGGACGGGACCGAGTTGGCCAATGGGCGCAACGAACGGGAGCTGACCGGCGACCCCACCGCCCACGCCGAGGTGCTGGCCCTGCGCCGGGGTGCCGAGCGGGCCGGCCGGTGGCGGCTGGACGGCTGCACCCTGGTGGTCACCCTGGAACCGTGCACCATGTGCGCGGGGGCGCTGGTGCTGGCCCGGGTCTCCACAGTCGTCTTCGGCGCGTGGGAGCCCAAGACCGGCGCGGCCGGATCGCTCTGGGACGTGCTCCGCGACCGCCGGCTCAACCATCGACCCGAGGTCTACGGCGGCGTCCTGGAGGCCGAGACCGCCGCCGTCCTGCGCGCCTTCTTCCGCTGAGGTCGCCGGTCAGGCCACCGGCAGGCTGACCGTGACGATCAGGCCGCCCGCCGGGCGGGGCTGGGCGTCGACGGTGCCACCATGTGCGCGGGCCACCGCGCGGACGATCGACAGGCCCAGCCCGAAGCCCCGTGCCCCCGCAACCCGCTCCCGCGACAGCCGGCGGAACGGCTGGAACATCGTCTCGATGTCGTAGCCGGCGATCGCCGGGCCGGTGTTGGTCACCGTCAGGGTGGCCCGGCCGTCGTCGGACAGGCCGGTGCGCACCTCGACCCAGCCGTCGGCGGGCAGGTTGTGCCGCACCGCGTTCTCCACCAGGTTGACGGTGAGCCGTTCCACGAGCACCGGGTCGCCGCTGACCGGGGCCGGTGCGAGCGACCGACGTACCGGGACGTCCAGCGTCTGCCTCCCGGCCTGGTCGATGACGTGCGCGCAGACCTCGGCCAGGTCGATCGGCGTACGCTCGGTCAGCTCGTTCTCCGAGTCGGCCAGGGTCAGCAGGCCGTCGATCAGCCGCTCGTGCCGCTCGTTGATCGCCAGCAGCGACTCGCCCAGTCGACGCGTCTCCGCCGACGCCTCCGGGCGGGTGACCGCCAACTCCACCAGGGCCCGGTTGAGCGCCAGCGGGGTACGCAGCTCGTGCGAGGCGTTCGCCACGAACCGGCGCTGTCCGTCGAAGGAGCGGTCCAACCGTTCCAGCATCTCGTCGAACGTGTCGGCGAGTTCGCGTACCTCGTCGCGGGGGCCGGTGAGCGCGATCCGCTCGTGCAGGCCCCGGCCGGCGGTGTCCGCGCCGGCGATCCGCCGAGCCGTGTCGGTGACCTGGTGCAGCGGCTGCAACGCCCGGCCGGCGAGCAGCCAGCCGAAGGCGATCGCCACCGCCGACACCACGATCAACGCGATGCCGCCCTGGGTGAGCAGCGACTCCAGGGCGTTGCGCTTGGCCTCGTCCTGCGCCTGCTGGATCAGGTTGCGCAGGTTGTCGACGTTCTGCCCGCTGGGCGTCGTGGGGCTGGTCTTCGGCAGGTCCCGCAGGCTCACCCCGAACGGCTGCGGCATCCGCTGATCCACGAGCACGTACGTGACGGCCAGCAGGACCACGCCGGCCAGCAGGAAGAGCCCACCGTAGATGAGGGTGAGACGGGCACGGATGGTCAGGCGCTTCATCGGATCTGGTACCCCGTTCCGGGCACCGTCTCGATCACCGGCGGGTCGCCGAGCTTGCGGCGCAGCTTCATCACGGTGACCCGGACGACGTTGGTGAACGGGTCGATGTGCTCGTCCCAGGCACGTTCCAGCAGCTCCTCGGCGGAGACCACCGCGCCGTCGGCCCGCATCAGCTCGGCAAGCACCGCGAACTCCTTGCGGGACAGCGCCACGTGCCGGTCGTCGCGGCGTACCTCGTGGCGGGCCGGGTCGAGCTGGATGCCGGCGCGGCGCAGCGTCGGCGGTGCCGCCGGGCGGGCACGCCGGGTCAGCGCGTGCACCCGCGCCGACAGCTCGACCAGGGCGAACGGCTTGGTCAGGTAGTCGTCGGCACCGAGCGCCAACCCCGCCACCCGCTCCCGCACCGCCGCCGCCGCGGTCAGCATCAGGACCCGGGTCTCCCCGCCCGCGTCCACGATCGCCCGGCACACGTCGTCGCCGTGCACCACCGGCAGGTCCCGGTCCAGGACCACCACGGCGTACTCGTTGACAGCGAACCGCTCCAACGCGGCGTCACCGTCGTACGCCACGTCGACCGCGAACGACTCCCGACGCAGCCACTCCGCGATGGCGTCCGCCAACACGATCTCGTCCTCGACCACCAGCACTCTCACCCCTCCATCGTCCTCGGGGTGCGGTAACGGCGGCATAACCGCCGACGGTAACGCCGGGGATACGCCCGCTGCCGTGCACTGGGTGCCGACGTTCGACGAGTCACGTCGGACCCACAGCGGAGGTGGACACCATGCGACGACGGATCCTCGCGATACCTGTCCTGCTCGCCCTGGCGCTGGGCGGGTGCGGCGCGGGAGGCGACGACGACGGCGGTGTCGCGACCGCCGGTGGGGCGACGACAAGCGCCACGGCCAGCGGCGCGCCGGTCAGCGATTCGGACCGGCAGCTCGCCTTCGCCCGGTGCATGCGGGAGAACGGGGTGGACATGCCCGACCCGGAGGCCGGCGGCCGTCCCGGCTTCCGGTTCGGCGCGAACGTGGACCGGCAGAAGGTCCAGGCGGCCATGGAGAAGTGCCAGGACAAGCTGCCCAACGGCGGGCAGGGACCGCAGCTCAACCCCGAACAGGCCGAGCAGATGCGCACGCTGGCCAAGTGCATGCGGGAGAACGGGGTGCCGGACTTCCCGGACCCGGACGCCGACGGGCGAGTCCGGATCGGGGCGGGCGGCAACGCGATCGACATCGGCGACCCGGCCATGAAGGCCGCGATGGAGAAGTGCCGGCAGCACGCACCACAGTTCGGGGGCGGCCGGTGACCGGCGCCATCCGACGCGCACGGCTGCGCGCCGCCGTCATCGGCGGCGTCGTCCTGCTGGTCGCCGCCGTGGGCGTGACCGCCGCGGTGGGCTTCGGTGGCGGCGCAGACCGCGCCGAGGCCGGCAACGCGGCGCCGGCCACCGCGACAGTCACCCGGCAGACCCTCGCCGACTCGGAGACCGCCGACGGTGAGCTGGGGTACGGCCCGACGCGTACCGCCTCGGCGAAGCTCAGCGGCACCATCACCGCGTTGCCGGCGACCGGGTCGACGGTGCGCCGAGGCCAGGCGCTCTACTCGGTCGACAACGAGGAGGTGGTGCTCCTCTACGGCGGGCTGCCCGCGTACCGGACCCTCGCCCCAGGGGTGGAGGGTGCCGACGTCGCGCAGTTCGAACGGAACCTCAGGGCGCTGGGCTACAGCGGGTTCACCGTCGACGACGAGTACACCGGTTCCACCGCCGACGCCGTGCGGGACTGGCAGGAGGACCTCGGCCTGGCCGAGACCGGACGGGTCGAGCCGGGGCGGATCGTCTACGCCGACCGGGAGGTCCGGGTGGAGAGCCACCAGGCGGACGTCGGTGATCTCACGAAACCGGGCCAGGCGGTGCTCGCCTACACCGGCACCAGCCGCCTGGTCACCGTCGAGTTGGACGTGGACGACCAGCGGCTGGCCAAGCGCGACGCGAAGGTCAGCGTCAAGCTGCCGGACGGCC
Organism: Micromonospora sp. NPDC049101; assembly: GCF_040648675.1. Lineage (NCBI taxonomy): Bacteria > Bacillati > Actinomycetota > Actinomycetes > Micromonosporales > Micromonosporaceae > Micromonospora > Micromonospora sp. NPDC049101. The sequence continues at coordinate 16,016 of NZ_JBEZED010000023.1, forward strand.
GGGCCGTGGCGGGCACGGTCAGCACGATCGAGACAGTCATCCAGGCCGGTGCCGCCGAAGCCAACGGCCAGTCCGGCGACGCCGAGACGAAGATCGAGGTGACAGTCGCGGTCGCCGATCCGAAGGCCCTCACCGGCTTCGACCAGGCCAGCGTCGACGTCGTGTTCACCGCCGCGGAGCGCCGGGATGTGCTCACCGTGCCGGTGTCGGCGCTTCTCGCGCTCGCCGAGGGCGGTTACGGCGTCCAGGTCGCCGAGGGGGAGGCGAGCCGGGTCGTCGCCGTGACCACGGGGCTGTTCGCCGACGGCCGGGTGGAGGTCACCGGCGCGGACATCACCGAGGGTACGACCGTGGTGGTGCCGACATGACCGGCGAGGTGATAGTGCTCGACCGGGTCAGCAAACGGTACGCCGGCGACGTCGTCGCGTTGGACGACGTGTCGCTGCGGATCGGCTACGGCGAGCTGGTGGCGATCGTCGGCCCGTCCGGGTCGGGCAAGTCGACGATGCTGCACCTGATCGGCACCCTGGACCGGCCGTCGTCGGGCAGCGTGCTCGTCGACGGGTACGACGCGGCGAAGTTGACCGACCGGGAGCTGTCGGCCCTGCGGGCCAGCCGGATCGGCTTCGTCTTCCAGCAGTTCCACCTGGCCCCCGGCGTCCCGATCGTGGACAACGTGGCCGACGGCCTGCTCTACTCCGGCGTACCCCTGCGGAGGCGGCGCGAACGCGCCCAGGCCGCGCTGGTCCGGGTTGGCCTGGGCCACCGGCTCGGGCACCGGCCGCACGAGCTGTCCGGCGGGGAACGGCAGCGGGTGGCCGTGGCGCGGGCGGTGGTCGGCGAGCCGGCGGTGCTGCTGGCCGACGAGCCGACCGGCAACCTGGACTCCGCGTCCGGTGCCGGGGTGCTGGAGTTGCTGCACGAGCTGCACCGGGCCGGTACCACCGTCGTGGTGATCACCCACGACCGGGAGATCGCGGCGGGCCTGCCCCGGCAGGTGCGGATGCGCGACGGCGCGGTGCGGCACGACTCGGCCCGCACGCCCGGTGGGGTCGGCTGATGGCGACGTCGACTCTCACTCCGGCCCGGATGGGGCCGGGTGACGTCCTGCGGGTCGGTGGGGTGGGGCTGCGCACCCGTCCACTGCGGGCGTTCCTCTCCGCGTTGGGCATCGCCATCGGTATCGCCGCGATGATCGCGGTCGTCGGGATCTCGTCGTCGTCCCGCGCGGAACTGGACCGGGCGCTCGACGCGCTCGGCACCAACCTGCTCACCGTCGAGCCGGGCAGCACCCTGTTCGGGGCGGACGCCCAACTGCCCGAGGAGTCGATCGCGATGATCGGGCGGATCGGCCCGGTGACCGAGGTGTCCGCGACCGGGCAGGTCCCCGACGCCAAGGTCTACCGTTCGGATCGGATCCCGGCCGCGGAGACCGGCGGCATCGCCACCCGCGCCGCCCGGCTGGACCTGCTGGGCACCGTCGGGGCCGAGCTGACCAGTGGTACCTGGCTCAACGAGGCGACCGCCCACTACCCGGCGGTGGTGCTCGGTGCCACCGCCGCGCAACGGCTCGGGATCACCGTGGCCGACCCGCAGGTGCAGGTGTGGCTGGGTGGACGGGCGTTCACCGTGGTCGGCATCCTCGCCGCCGCACCACTCGCCCCGGAGTTGGACACCTCGGCGTTGGTCGGCTGGCCGGCGGCGGGCGACTACCTGGGCTTCGACGGGCACCCGACCACCGTCTACACCCGGGCTCGTGAGTCGCAGGTCGAGGCGGTCCGGTCGGTGCTCGGCGCGACCGCCAACCCGGCGGCGCCGAACGAGGTCGAGGTGTCCCGTCCCTCGGACGCGCTGGCCGCCGCCGAGGCGACCGACGACGCGTTCACCGGGCTGTTGCTGGGCCTGGGCGCGGTCGCGCTGCTGGTCGGTGGGGTCGGCGTGGCGAACACCATGGTGATCTCGGTGTTGGAGCGGCGGGCCGAGATCGGCCTGCGTCGCTCGCTCGGCGCCACCCGCGGTCAGGTGCGGACCCAGTTCCTCGCCGAGTCGCTGCTGCTCTCCGCGCTGGGCGGGATCGGCGGGGTGCTGCTGGGTGTCCTGGTCACCTCGGGGTACGCGTTCTCCCAGGACTGGCCGACAGTGGTGCCGGCCTGGGCGATGCTCGGCGGGGTGGGCGCGACCCTGGTCATCGGCGGTTTCGCGGGCCTCTACCCGGCGGTGCGCGCCGCCCGCCTCGCGCCGACGGAGGCGCTGGCCGCCGTCTGACTGGTCTGCCACCCGGCCAGCGTGCCGGTCGGGCCGGCGTGGTGCCGGTCGTGCCCGCGTGCCGGTCGTGCCCGCGTGGCGGTCGTGCCCGCGTGGCGCGGCGCGGGTTGGGTTGTCGTAGCGGCTGGCCGGCGCGGGCTGGCTACATGCGGAAGAGCGTGATGACTGTGGGGCATCAATATGCCGCACAGTCATCACGCTCTTCGCGGTGACAGGTGTCCGACGGGTCAGGCGATGATCGTGTCGAGGGCGATCTCGACCATCTGGCTGAAGGTCTGCTCCCGCTCCTCGGAGGTGGTCTTCTCGCCGGTCTTGATGTGGTCGCTGACGGTCAACACGGTCAGCGCGCGGGCCTTGAACCGGGCGGCGATCGTGTAGAGCGCCGCCGACTCCATCTCCACCGCCAGCACGCCGTAGTCGGCGAGGGTGTCGTAGAGGTCCGGCCGGTCGGTGTAGAAGGCGTCCGCCGCCAGGATCGGTCCGACGTGCATGCTGATGCCGCGCCGCTCGGCCACCTCCACCGAGGTACGCAGCAGCCCGAAGTCGGCCACCGGGGCGTAGTCGATCAACCCGTCGAAGCGCATCCGGTTCATGTTCGAGTCGGTGGACGACCCGATCGCGGCCACCACGTCCCGCAGTTGCAGGTCGGTGCTGAGGGCGCCGCAGGAGCCGACCCGGATCAGCGTCTTCACGCCGTACTCGTTGATCAACTCGTGGGCGTAGATGGAGGCGGACGGCATGCCCATGCCGGAGCCCTGGACGGAAACCTCGACACCGTTCCAGCGGCCGGTGAAGCCCAGCATGCCCCGGACCGTCGAGTAGCAGGTAGCGCCCTCGAGGTAGGTCTCCGCGATCCACTTGGCCCGCAGGGGGTCGCCCGGCATCAGGACCCGCTCGGCGATCTCGCCCGGCTTCGCGCCGATGTGCGTACTCATGGCAAAGATCCTGCCAGGCCGGCATGGGCGATACCGGTTCGGCGTCGGAACCGGTGGTCCTGTACCCTCGTCGGCGGTGGCGTGTCCGAGCGGCCTAAGGAGCACGCCTCGAAAGCGTGTGAGGGTTAACGCCCTCCGAGGGTTCAAATCCCTCCGCCACCGCTCTGAAGTGCCAGAACGCCCGGCAGATCCGCGAGGATCGGCCGGGCGTTCTCGGTAGGTGCCGGTGGCGTTCCCCGGCTGCGGCGCTGTCAGGCGACCGAGAAGGTGACGGTGCCGGAGTAGGCGCCCGCGACGGCGGTCAGCGGGATCTGGACCGAGACGACGGGGTCCCAGGTCGCCGAGTTGTTGCCGATGCCGTTGGTGAGGGTGAACGCCGTCCGTTCGACGTTGATGATCTCCGCGTCGTTGGCGGTGGGCTGGCCCGAGGTGAAGGTGCCGATACCGCTGGTGGCGGTGGCGGGCCCCGACCAGCAGGAGACGTTGGTGTTGGAGATCGTGTGCACCGGGATGCCGCTGGTGACGAAGTCCGTCGCGACGACGGTGGCGGTCCAGGTCGGCGCGGACAGCAGGCGCTCGTCCGTCACCGTGACCGGGCCCAGGTTGCCCGACACGACTCCGCCGAGATTGGCGCTGCCCAGGTCGGCTGTCGTCGGTGCGCTGATCGACAGCTCCCCGGGTACGGCGCAGGTCGATTGGGTGATCGTGGCGGTGTCCATGGTGACCGCGCCGTTGATGGCGAGGGTGCGGCCGTCCACCTCGAGCGCCGCGCCCACGGTGATCGAGGTGAAGGCCAACAGGTTGCCGCGCAGCGTGGAGTTGGCGCCGAGCGTGGCGGAGCTGCCGACCTGCCAGAAGACGTTGCACGCCTGGGCGCCGTTGGCCAGGTTCACCGTGCTCGACGCGCCCGTGATGAGCGTGCTGGTGGTCTTGAAGATGAAGACCGCGTTCGGGTCGCCCTCCGCGTCGAGGGTCAGATCGCCGGTGATGTTGAAGGTGCCCGCCACGGATTCGTACACCCCGGTGGTCTTGGTGGTCCCACCGAGCTGGTCCGAGACGACCTCGGTGGTCGTCCGCCCGACGGCGTCGTTGTAGGCGATGGCCAGATCGCTCTGGCCGGCGACGGCGGCGGCGTCGTTGGAGTGCAGTGATCCGTTCAGCTGGCCCGGAGGAAAGCCGGTCACCGCCGTGCCCGGGCTCACGCCGATGTCGCCGTTGACCGTGCTGAGCCCAGTGCTGGTGACCGTCGTGCCGGCGAGGACCGCGAAGTTGGCGGCGGCACCCAGCGGCACCGGCAGCTCGGCCGCACTCGCGCCCCGTGGCATGGCCAGCACGGCCAAGGCAGTGATCGCGCCCACCAGGGTCAGGGCAGACGCCACCCGGGACATCCCGGTGATCCGGCGGGACGTGTCCGTGCTGCTGAAGATCGCCATGTTTCCTCGGGACGCGTGATGATTAAAAGCCTCTTAAAGCCTCATGTTGGCATAGCAGACCACAAAACGGACTTGATCCGTCAATGTTCCAGAAGCTCCGCCACTCCGGCGAGCAGGCGTTGCAGGCCGAACTCGAAGAGGCTGTCGACGTTGAGATCGATCTCCGATCGGGACAGCCGCGCCAGGTGCGGGAACTCACCGGCGGTGAACAGGCCGGCCAACACCTCGGCCTGGGTCACCATCCACTCGTCATCGGTCAGACCGGTGTCCTGTTCCGCCTCGGCCCCCTGTTGTAGGTTCACCGCCGTGCCGCGTACGTGGTTGGCGAGAGTCGCCACCAGATGGAGCTGGGTGTGGTGGTCCAGGCCGTGCCCGGCGACGGCGCGCAGAGCCCATTCGGTGTGCGCGACGGCGTGCGGCGCCAGCAGCGGACGGGTCACCGAGATCACCTGGGCCAGCCAGGGATGCCGGCGGTAGATCGACCACTGGAGCCGGCAGAGCAACTCCAACTGGGCTCGCCACCCGGCCGGGAACGTGCGGGGCAGACGCTGGGCCGCGAAGGCGGCGTCCGCCATCAGCAGCAGAAGCTGCTCCTTGCCTCGGACCTGCCGATACAACGACATGGTCGGCACGTCCAGCTCGGTGGCGATGCGCCGCATGCTCAGCCCGGCCAACCCCTCGGCGTCGGCGATCTCGGTGGCGGTGCACACCACCTGGTCGCGGGTCACCCCGCGGGCCGGCCGTTGACGTGCGTCGCCCCGCGCGGACCGACCGGCCGGCGTCGACTCGGGGCCGGTCACCACCATGCCCACGCCGGGCACCGCCCGGACCAGTTCCTCCTGGCGGAGCAGGGTGAGCGCCCGGCTCGCGGTCGCCATGGCGACCCCCCACTCCCGAACGATCTGGCGGGTGGACGGCACCCGGTCGCCGGGGCCCAGCTCGCCCACCGCGATGCGCCGCCGCAACTCCCCGACGATGCGCAGATAGGGAGGAGTGGAGTCGTCGATCTCGGTCACGGTGCCCCTCCCGGCGGTCGGAAATGACCGTAGCGCACTAGAGCGCCGACGGTCGCCCCGTCGATGGTCGCCGGTCGCAGGGCTCGGCGTACTAGAGCTCTCTGGGCGAACGATTGACGGATCGGCATGCTCACCACAACGCGGTGCGTACGCCGTACCGGCTTTGCCGAATGAGGAGAGTCATGACCAGGATTCCGTACCCCCGCTGGGCCGTCGTGCTGGGCGCCGTCGCGCTCCTCGCGCCGCCGATCGCCGTCGGCCCGGCCGCGGCGACGGACGACCGCCGCGGCGCGGCCGTCGTCCGCATCGACCAGGGCACGGTACGCGGCAGCGTCTCGGCGGATCACCTGTCGTTCCAGGGCATTCCGTACGCCCGCCCGCCGCTGGGCGCCCTGCGCTGGGCGCCACCGCAGCCGGGCCCGGTCTGGGCCGGTGTCCGAGACGCGACGAAGCCGGGTGCCGCCTGCGCCCAACTGCAGGGGCTCCCGATGGACCATGCCGCGGACTCCGAGGACTGCCTGCACCTGAACGTCACGACACCGCGTACCGCCGCACGGACACCCCGGCCGGTCATGGTGTGGCTGCACGGCGGTGACTTCCGGTTCGGCAGGGGAGACGTGTACGACGGGCAGCGACTGGCGGCCAACGGCGATGTCGTCGTCGTCACGGTGAACTACCGACTCGGCGCCCTGGGGTTCCTGGCGCATCCGGCGCTGGCCGGCCCGGGTGGGGTCACCGGCAACTTCGGGTTGCAGGATCAGCAGGCCGCGCTGCGCTGGGTGCGGCACAACGCGGCGGCCTTCGGGGGCGACCCGGGCAACGTCACCCTGTTCGGCCAGTCCGCCGGGGCGACAAGCGTCTGCGCGCACCTCGCCGCGCCGGGCTCCGCCGGCCTGTTCCACCGCGCGATCCTGCAGAGCAACTCGTGCGCCAACCCGGTGCAGACCCGGGTTGAGGCGGCCCGGGCGGCCGAGGAGTTCGCAAGGAACATCGGCTGCGCCGACCCGGGTACGGTCGCCGCCTGCCTGCGCGGGCGTGACCCCGCCCGGTTGGTCGAAACGGCCGGCTATCCCGGTGCGGGTGTGGACCTCGGCCCGGTCGTCGACGGCCGTACGTTGCCGGTGGACCCGGCCCACGCGCTGGCCACCGGGAAACTGCATCAGGTGCCGGTGCTGACCGGAATGAACCGCGACGAGTCCCGCCTCGTGGTGTGGGGCATCGAGCACAGCGGGCTGAACTGCCCGCAGCCGCAGCCGCAGCCGCAGCCGCAGCCGCAGCCGCAGCCGGGGGATGAGGCCGAGTCGTGCCCACTCACCGACGACCAGTACCGGGACCAGGTACGCGGAATGTTCGGCGACCGGGCGGAGGAGGTGCTGGCCCGCTATCCCCGTAGTGACAAGCAGGTCGCCAGCGAGACGCTGGGCGCCGTGTTGACCGACCACGACTACGCCGAGCCGATCTACTCCGCCGCGTTGGCGTTCGCTCGACGGGTGCCGACGTACCTGTACGAGTTCGCTGACGACGACGCGCCGTTCTTCACCAAGGGGCCCGAGCCGACCTTCCCCACCGGGGCGTACCACTGCGCCGAACTGCCGTACCTGTTCACTGTCGACTACGCCGAGGCGTTCACGCCTGCCCAGCAGCGGCTCTCCGACGAGATGGTCCGGGTCTGGAGCGACTTCGCCCGGACGGGTCGGGCCAGTTGGCCCCGACTGCGCGGTGGCACCCCGTACGTGCGGGTGTTCGCCGGTGGTGGGGAATCGGGCACCACGGGCTTCGCCGCAGCCCACTCGTACGACTTCTGGCGGTCGTTGCGCTGATGTCGCCCGGTCGGTCGGTTGCGACGGGCGGCCCGGTCCCTGGTGGACCGGCCCGCCCGCCGGCCTCGGGTCGCTGCTCACCGGCCCGGGTCGTTGCTCGCGGCGAGGGCCGTTGCTGACCGGCCTCGGATCGCTGCTCATCGGCCTGGGTCGTTGAGGAAGGTGAGCACCGCGGCGACCCGGCGGTGCACGTCGGTGTCGGGCGGCAGATCGAGTTTGAGGAAGATGTTGCCGATGTGTTTGCTCACCGCGCGCTCGGTGATCACGAGCTGGGTGGCGATGCCGGTGTTGGTGCTGCCTCCTGCCATCAGCGCGAGCACCTGGCGTTCGCGTGGAGTGAGGTCGGCGAGCGGGCTACGCCGGGCGGCGACGAGCTGGGCCACGACCTGCGGGTCCAGCACGGTGCCGCCGGCGGCGACCCGACGCAGGGCGTCGAGGAACTCGTCGACGCGGGACACCCGGTCCTTGAGCAGGTAACCGACGGCGCCCTGCCCGTCGGCGAGCAGCTCGGTCGCGTAGGCCCGCTCCACGTACTGCGACAACAGCAGCACCGGCAACCCCGGGTGGTGCCGGCGCACGGTCAACGCGGCCCGGAGCCCTTCGTCGCGGAACGTGGGCGGGAGTCGGATGTCCATGATCGCGACGTCGGGCCGCTGCCGGTCGATCGCCGCGATGATGTCGGCCGGTGCGTCCACCGCTGCCGTCACCTCGAAGCCGGCGGTGCTGAGCAGCAGATTGAGCCCCTCCTGGAGCAGGATGTTGTCTTCGGCGATCAGGACGCGCACGGCAGCTCCACCCGCAGCACCGTCGGCCCACCGATCGGGCTGCTCAGCTCGACCCGGCCGTCCAGGGCCGCGACCCGGCGGCGGATGCCGGTCAGGCCGGTGCCGGCCGATGTCCGCGCGCCGCCGACACCGTCATCTGTCACCTTGACCACGAGCTGGCCCGCCCGATGTTCGACACGCAGGTCGCCGCCGGTCGCCCTGCTGTGTCGGGCGATGTTGGTCAGCGCCTCCGCGACGACGAAGTAGGCGGCGCTCTCCAACGCCGCCGGTAGTCGTTGCAGCGGGGTGACCCGGACCGTGAGCGACACCGGACAGTCGGCGGCGAGCGCGTGCACCGCGCCGGGCAACCCTCGGTCGGCGAGAATCGGCGGATAGATGCCCCGCACCACGGCCCGCAGCTCGGTGAGCGCCGCCTCGACGTTTGCCCGGGCACGGTCGACCAACTGGTCCGCCAGGGCCGGGTCGGCGGCTCGTTGACCCTGCGCGACGCCGAGGTGGATGGCGATCGCCACCAGCCGGGCCTGGGTGCCGTCGTGCAGGTCGCGCTCGATCCGTCGTAGCTCCGCCGCGTGCGCGTCGAGCGCGCCGGACCGGGTGGCGGTCAGTTCCGTGACCCGGCGCTCCAACCGGCTCCGCGACGACGGCGCGAGCGCCGTCCGGGCAGCCCGGGCGTACGCCACGCCGAAGGCCGGAACGGCCGACCGCAGGAGCGTCAACGCGGCGAGCGCGAGCAGCGGTGGCACCAGCAGTGCGTCGCCCCAGCTCGTGATCGGCACGACGAAGGTGAGTGGTGCCTCGTCCGGCGCGACCCACCACGTGAGCGGGACGATCACCCCGCCCAGCGCGAACACCCAGAGCAGCAGGACGCCGGCCATGAGTGGCACGCCGGCGATGGCGTGCACGGTCAGCCAGGCCGCACTCCGGCGGGTGGGCGCAGCACCCGAGGCGGCCGCGGCGGCACGCAGAGGGCCGGCCGGGGATTCCCCTGCCGGCCAGGGCTCAGTGATGGCCAGCGCGATCAGCAGTCGGGCCGCACGCTGCTGCTCCAGGAGGGCGAGCGACCGGAGAAGGCGCACGGCTGGGAGCACCAGTGCGACGCCGACCAGGACGAGGCTCAGACCGAGCGCCCCGGCAAGGGCGCCGATCGAGACCGCCGCCGCGATCGCGGTGGCCCCGCCGGTCACCAGGTACGTCGTTGCGAACCATGCCCGCCGCATCGTCACATTCTCCGTCCACAACGGAGGCCAGGCAGTGTAGCCAGCTACACCATCGGTTCGGGACTCTGCTCCCTCGCCGGTGCGCCCGGTGGTCCCTAGCGTCGACGACATGAGAAAACCGCAACGTCTCGGTGTGCTCGTCGGGGTCGTCCTGCTCGCTCTCAGTGCCGCTGGCGCACCGGCCGCAGCGCGCCGACCAGGCCAGGGGTGCGCCGATCTGGCGGCGACGACTGCCGCGTTACACGAGCTGACCGCCACCCACCGGCTGGCGGGCGCGGCCATCGAGGCGTACGGGCCAAGCTGTGGCCGGTGGTCCGACGCCAGCGGCCGGGCCGACCTGCGCACCGGCCGGCCGATGCGGGTCGACGAGCGGATCAGGATCGGCAGCTCCACCAAGACGTTCACCGCGACGGTGGTGCTGCAACTCGTCGCCGAGGGCCGTCTGCTGCTGGACGCGCCCATCGAGACCCACCTGCCGGGCCTGGTCCGGGGCGACGGGCACGACGGTCGGCGGATCACCGTTCGCGATCTGCTGTGGCACACCAGCGGCCTGCCCGACCACGTCGACGCGCTGGACTGGGACTGGGTGGATCGCTGGCGCTATCGGCATTACTCGTCGGCGGAGCTGGTCGCGATGGCGCTGGCCCAGCCGGCACCCGGTGCGGGCTGGCACTACTCGACCACCAACTACGTCCTCGCCGGCCTGATCGTCGAGCGGGTCACCGGCCGCGACATCGGCGTGGAGATCACCCGGCGGATCATCCGGCCGTTGGGCCTGCGCGACACCTACTGGCCCGGCGACTCCCTGCGGATCCGGGGGCCACATCCGCGCGGCTACGCGTTGGCCGGAGCTGAGCAACGGCGAGACGTCACCGAGTTCAACATGTCGTACGGCGGGGCTGGTGGGGCGCTGGTCTCGACCCTCGCCGACCAGAACCGCTTCTTCGCCGCACTGCTCGGCGGTCGACTGCTGGACTCCGTCCGCCTCGCCGAGATGACCCAGACCGTGCCGGCTGATCCGGATCGGCTGTGGCCCGCCGCCCGGTACGGGCTCGGGATCATCTCGACGCCGCTGGCCGACTGTGGCGGAACCCGCTACTGGGGGCACGGCGGGACCACGCCGGGCTTCCGCACCCTGGGCGGCGTCACCGCCGACGGTCGACGGGCGCAGCTCGTCGTCAACGACGAGCCAGCGTCGTACGAGAGCTGGCAGGCGCTGTCCGAGACCCTGCACACCGCCCTGTGCGAGGCCCGGTGAGCCCTCGCCGGGCGCACTTCCCGACAACAGAGGAGACGAGAATGACCTGGAATGGTGTGCTCACCAGCGCGACCAGGACGATGGCGGTGCTGGTCGCCGTCACCGTGAGCGCGGCGGTCGGCCCGGTGCGGGCACGCGCCGACGATCTGAGCGGCTACGAGCGACAACGCCTCTCCTGGCACGCCTGTCAGCGGGGCTCGGCGGACCAGGCAGGTGCGGAGCTGGATCAGGCCGGCGCGACCTGCACCGAGCTGACGGTTCCACTGGACTACGCCCGCCCGGGCGGCAGCACCATCACCCTGGCGCTGTCCCGGCTCGCGGCGACCGACACCGAGCGCCGCGTCGGCGTCCTGCTGCTGAACACCGGTGGACCCGGTGCGCCGGGGATGTCGGATGTCCTGCCGATTCGACAGTGGACGGGTGACGTCGGGGCGAGGTTCGACCTGGTCGGGTTGGATCCCCGGTTCGTCGGTCGCAGTACCCCACTGGACTGCGGCTGGCCGACCGGCACCTTCACCCGCTCGGCCGCGCCGGGCCGCGCGTCCTTCGACCGGTTGACCAGCTTCGAACGGGATCTCGCTGCCCGGTGCGCTCGTCGTAGCGGCGCCCTGCTCCCACACGCCACCACGCGAAACACGGCCCGCGACATGGATCTCCTGCGGGCCGTGCTCGGCGAGTCGAAGCTGTCCTACCTCGGCTACTCCTACGGCACGTACCTCGGCGCGGTCTACACGCAGATGTTCCCCCGGCGCGTGGATCGGGTCGTCCTGGACAGCGCGGTCGACCCGGAGAGCTACGGCGCGCGGGTGCTGCGCGAGGCCGGGCCGGCCAACGAGGTCGCACTACGCGACTGGGCCGACTGGGTGGCCCGCCACGATGACCGGTACGGCCTGGGCGGCACCGGCCAGCAGGTGTTGGCCGTCGTGGACGGGATCTGGGCCGCCGCGACCCGTCGTCCGCTGCGGGTGGGCGATTACCAGGTCGACCGACAGTCGTTGCCGTACCTGCTGCTCAACCGGCTCAGCGACGACCGGGACGAGACCCACGCCGACCTCGCCCAGACAGTCCAGGTGCTTCGGCAGGCCACGGCGACGGGCTCGGCGACACCCACCGCGTCGTTGGCGGACACGCTGTCGTTCCTGCTGACCGGTGCCGAGTCGGCAACGGGCAGCGTGCAGGCCGCGATTCTCTGTGGCGACGTGCCGGTGTCCCGCGATCCGGAGGACTACTGGCGCGACATCCGTGCGCATCGTGCCAGCGAACCCCGATTCGGGGAGTTGACCAGGGCGATCACTCCGTGCGCATTCTGGCCGCAGCAGCCACGGGAGCGGCCGACAGTCGTGCGGAACGCCGTGCCCGCCCTGATCGTGCAGTCGACCGGAGACACCCGGACGATCTACCCGCACGGCCAGGCGATGCACCGGGCGCTGACCGGCTCCCGGCTGCTCACCCTGCGCGATGCGCGGATCCACGGAGTCTTCGGCAACTACGGCAACGCGTGCGTGGATGGGGTGGTCATCGACTATCTCGCCGACGGCACGTTGCCGGCCAACGACCTCGACTGCGTTGGCACCACGGCACCCTGATCATCTACGTCGGTCAGCATGGGCCCGCACCCTCCTCGAAGAGGCGGCGGGCCCAGTCCGCGTACCCGGCGATGGTTTTCTGGACCGTGCGTCCGTTGTGTAGAAAGAGGTACGCGCGGTCGCCGCTGCGGGCGAGTAGCCCGTCCAGGCGGTGCGTGCCGTGCGGAGCGCGCAGTCGGGTGACGAGCGGATAGCGGGCCCAGACCTGGTCGATGGGCGACCCGGCGGTGATGCCCTCCGGTGTCCGCATCGGCGCACCGACCCAGAGCAGCACCAGCCTGTCGTCCATGAAGACCGGGCTGACCGTGTCGTGGCCGGCGAGCATCGGCCCGCACGCATCCATGGTGGTCAGCAGGATGCCGCGTCGGGTCAGCTCTTCCTCGCTGGCACCGAACTCGATGTTGCGCAGGCCGTTCAGGTCGATGATCTCCACGCTGCTGGCGGGTTGGCCGTCCGGGATCGGCCCGGTCGGCGGCACTCCGCTGCCAGCGATCAAGGCAGCCGTCATCAGCATGGCAATAAACGCAAATTGTCGCAATTTCATGGAATCCCCCAGTCCCCAACGGGACGGGAGCGCTCAGGTTGCTGCCGGTCTCCGTATTTCTGCGCTGCCTGCGGGGGCGTCGCGAAAGGACCGTCGCGGTGTCCACGGATAGTGGCTACCGGGTGCAGGAATGTGAAGGCTCGGTCGAGGAGTGCGGCTCGGTCGGCAGTGCCGTCGGAACGCAGCCATTCCTGCGACACCGTGTCCAGGATCGTGGCCGCGGCGTTGGTGAGGAGCTCCGCGTCGAACGGGTCGAGCCGCACGCCCGGTCGATCGCGCAGGGCGTCGCTGACGTGTCGGCGCCACTGTGCCCGCTTCTGATGCAGGCGGGCACGCAGCGACGGGGTCGACTCGATCAGGCGGAGGCTGGCCAGCGTCTGCTCGGACGTGTGGATCTGCCGTTCCCACTGGCTCAGCACCTGATGCAGGGACTCCCACGGGTCCTCGTCGGCGGGCCGTGCGCGGATGTCCTCGACGACCTGTTCGCCGGTGACGTCCACCCCGCCGAACACGGCGTCTTCCTTCGCCGGGAAGTAGCGGAAGAAGCTGCGTTTGGTCAGCCCGGCGGCCTGGGCGATCTCGTCGACAGTCGTCTCGTCGAACCCGCGTGCCGCGAACAGGTCCAGCGCCACTCGGGCGAGCTCTGCGCGAACCGCGCGCCGCGTGCGGTCCCGTAGTCCATCAGCCACGCACCGAAGTCTACTTCGCGGCATCGAATGTCGAACCTGTCACTCGGTGTCGTATATTGATGTCGACCTGAGCAGAGGGAGGCGACGGCGATGACGCTGAACGGCAAAACCGTCCTGGTGACCGGCGGCACGGGCGGCATCGGCAAGGAGACCGCCCGCGGCCTGGCTCGGCTCGGCGCCCGTGTCGTGCTCGTCGGGCGCGATCCTGGTCGGGCAGCCGCTGCGGCAGTGGAGCTCCAGCGCGACACCGGCAACGGCACCGTCGACACGCTCACCGCCGATCTGACCCGGCGGCGCGACCTGCACCGACTGGCCGACCAGGTGACCGCGCGGTACGGCAGCGTGGACGTGCTGATCAACAACGTCGGCGTGACCAGGGAACGACGCGAACTGACCGAGGACGGCATCGAGACCGCCTTCGCCGCCAACGTCATCGCCCCGTATCTGCTGACCCACCTGCTGCTGCCGGCGCTGAAACGCGTCCCGGCGGCCCGGGTCATCAACATCACCGGCGGCATTCCGCGAGGACGAATCGACCTCGGCAACCTGCAGGGCGAGAAGTCCTACGTCGGGCTGTCGTTCTACAACCAGACCAAGCTGGCGCTGATGGCGATGAGCTACACGTTCGCCGAACGCCTGACCGGGACCGGCGTGACACTCAACGTGGCCTACCCCGGCCACGCGTACACGTCGATGAACCAGGGCCTGACCAGCAACACCTACCCGACGCTGGCGCGGCCCGTCGTGCCGCTGCTCCGTCTGGCGTTGCCGGTCCTCTACGGACACCGGGCGGTGGTCAAGGCGTCGAAGTCCAGCATCTACCTCGCCTCCAGCCCGCAGGTGCAGGGAATGCACCGGACCTACGTCAACAGCCGGTCCCAGCGCACCCCATGGCCCGCCGCGGTCCTCGACAAGCACAACCGCGACAGCATCTGGGCGCTCTGCGGGAAGCTCGCCGGCCAGGCCGAGCCGGTGGCGTAGTCAGCGGTCTTCCTCCCACTGCTCGACCAACTCGTCCCAGTAGTCGGCGCTGAGCCGACGCCGCCCGTGCGCCAACCAGCCGTCGGTGTTGCGCTCCAGGTGCAACCCCAGTTCGGCGAACGGGTCGATCCACGCACCCGGCTCCACGCCGAGCCGCGTCAACGCCGAGTTGATCGGCCATCTGTCGCGCGGGGCGTCGAGGACATCGTCGAAGTGTGGGCCCCACGACAGCGTCCCGCCCAGCCACACCGCCGCCGACTGGTAGCCGTCGCCGCCGAAGAACTCCGCCTCCAGGTACGCCACAGGCCCCGACATGGACCACGCCGACAGCAACTCGACAAGCGGCGGCGACAGCACCAGCCCGAACGGCTGCGCGACGCTGGGATTGTCCGCCGCGTAGTCCGGCAGTGACCCGGTCAGCTCGACAATCAACTGCGGGGTGACCGGCAGCAGTGCGAAGTCCTGGCGTAACTCGCCGAGGACCGCGTGATCCAGCTCGGCGGTCTGCTCCCGGAGCAGCTCGGCGTCCGCGACCACCGCGCTGAGCTGGTAACCCATCAATCTCTCCGTCGTCCACAGCCTGTGGATAGAACATGTGTACGACGGTGGTGTGGTCCGTCGGTGCCTGGCACCGTACCCGTGTGGTGGTCAGGCCCGCCCCGGCGGCACCGCTACGGCCCGCATCGTGTCGGCGAGCAGGTGCGGATGGGACAGCATCGGGTGATGGCCGGCGGGTAGTTCGACGGTTCGGGTCGCGCGGGCGGCCTGGGACCGTTGGAGAGTGGGAGGTGTGGCCCGGTCCTCGGCGCAGACGATCGCCGTCGACGGCAGGTGACGCCAACCCGCGTACCGGACCGGGGCGGTGAGCACCGAAGCGTCCTGCCGGGTCAGGCGGGCGACCGCGCCCTCGACCGCCTGCTCGTCGCAGTCCTGGAGAAACAGGTCGCGCACCGACTCGCGTCGCGCGCCAAATGTGCCGTCCGGAAAGAATTCCAGGTGGGGGGCCGGCTCCGCCGGGCCGAGGTGGGCAAGGGCCTGCCCGACGTCCGGCAGGAAAGAGCTGACGTACACCAGATGAGCGACCTCGCCGGCGTCGGCGGCCTCGGTCGCGACCACCCCGCCGTAGGAGTGCCCCACCAGCACCGCCGGGCCGACCTCGCGCAGCACCCGTCGAGTCTCCGCGACGTCCGCCGCGAAGTCGGACGCGGCACCCGCCACCTCGCCGCAGCTCGGCAGCCGGACCGCGACGCTGTCCAGCCCGTCGGCTCCCAGTGCGTCCGCGACCCGCGACCACCACCACTCCCCGTCGCGGACGCAGGCACCGTGCACGAAGACCACTCTCATCGCCGTCTCCCTACGCTTCGACAGTCATCCCCGGGGCATGTGCTGGCCACGTTGGTCCTCGGGGTGGCTGTCCACGGTCTCGCTGGGTCGCGTCCGCCGGACGGGTTACCGAGTCGTCGGACCCAGTCAGGCCCGCCGGGCGAGCTGACTGACGAACGCACGCCACGCCGTCGGCGCGAAGACGAGCGCCGGGCCGGCCGGGTCCTTGGAATCCCGTACGCCGACCACGTCGGCCAGGTTGTCGGCGACCTCCACGCAGTTGCCGCCGTTGCCGCTGCTGCGGCTGCTCTTGCGCCACCGTGCGCCGTTCAGCTCCATGACTCCGCCACTTCCGTGATGAGATCGACCGACTGCCGGTGGGACAGCGCCTCCCCGCGCACGTTCTCCCATGCCGCCATTATGGTCGCGATCTCGTCCGGGTCGCTAACGACTTGTCCCTGGAGTTGGTTGTCCAGGTAGCCGGCGACCCGGTGGTCATGGCTGTGCGCGATCACGAACGGCCCGTTCAGGCCGGCGTAGGCACCGACAGCGCTGGGCACCACGTGCACCCGGATGTGCGGCTCGGCGCAGGCCGCCGCCACGGCCAGCAGTTGCTCGCGCATGGTCGACCGGCCGCCGACCGGACGGCGGATGACCGCCTCGTCGATGACCGCCGTGAACTGCGGCGGGTCGTCTCGCTTGAGCACACCCTGGCGGCCGAGGCGGACCGTGAGATGCCGCTCGATCTCGCCCCGAGGGATCAGGCCCGCGCCGGTCAGCACCGCGCGGGCGTACGCCGCGGTTTGCAGCAACCCCGGCAGAACCGTCGATTCGTACGACCGCAGCGACACCGCCTCCCGCTCGATCTCCTGCCACGAACGGAACCAAATGGGGTCACGACGTCTTGAAGTGTCTGGCCAAATGTCCGACACGTCCTTATGGAGGGCCTCCGCTGCTGCCAGGCGGTGTCGGGGATGCGGGATGCGCCCCTCGGCCAACCAACGCCCCACGGTCTTCGGGTCGACGCCAACGGTCTCGGCGAGGGATTCGGCGGTGTGCCCGGTGTCGCTGAGCGCCACCCGCAACGCGTCGTTCACGGCTCCTCCATCGGATGTCTCTGATATCTGGAAACCATATCGATACGCGGTGTAGTTGTCTGGTGACGCGCCCGAGGGTGGTTCGCAGAAGACGGCGTGGCCGGTGGAGGCGCAGGAGCCCGGCGGTCGGCGTCAGCTCGGGTGCCGCCCCGACGGGGAAGCGGGGCGGCACCCTTCCAGGCCGAAGGAGGCCCGCGCATGCCCCGCCGCCGCCACCGGGATCACCTGCCGACCCGTCCCACCTGGCGCTGCGCGGCGTGCGGCATCGCCTGGCCGTGCTCGGCGGCGAAGCTGCGGTTGCTCGGCGAGTACCGGCACGATCGGCTGGCGTTGACCGTCTACCTGGCGACACTTCAGGTCGAGGCCGGCGAACACCTCACCGACGTCGATCCGGCCCGCCTGAGCGAACGCTTCCTCTCCTGGGCCCGCGCCCGTGCCTGACCTCCGTGCGGGGCCGAGCTGCCGCGTGGCCGAGCTGCTTCGCCTGGGCCCGGGCGTGCTGCACGCTCCCCGTGGCGGCACTGGATGTCAGGGGCGCCAGATCGCCACCTCGATGTCGCTTCGCCGCTCGGCGAAGCGGCCGTCGCGTGCGGCAGCCGTCAAGAGCTGGCGCAGATCCGCCTCGAAGGCCGCGAGCCGGTCGGCGAACAGGTGTGGTGCCGAGCTGGACAGCGAGAACACCGCAGAGGTGATCTCGTCCACGGTGCGTTCCACGACGACCCCCTGTTCGACGGTGACTCGGGTGGGGCCGGTGAAGCCCGCCTCGCGCATGACCTCGCCCTCGCCCGAGGCGGTGCCCGCTGGCAACAGCCCCTGCCCGGCCCGGCGGACCGGCCCCAGGTAGCTCGCCACCAGGTCGTTGATCTGCGGCCAGGGCGCTCGGGGGTAGGGCAGCACGTCGTCGCCGGCCACGCCCTGATGCGTGTTGGCGCCGACGTGGACCCAGGCACCGTCGGGCGTGAGCATGTCGCGGACGCGACGAGCCACCAGCAGGCGATCCATCCAGTGGAACGACTGGGCGAACGAGGCCACCCGGAACGTACCCAGGTCGGCCCGCAGGGCCTCGGCGCGTAGGTGTCGCCACTCGACATTTGTTACCCCGAGGCCGTCGGCCCGGCGTCGGCCCTCTGCGAGCATGTCCTGGTCGGCGTCGACGCCCACCGCCGTCTCGAACAGGGGGGCGAGCAGCAGCGTCAACGATCCGGGCCCGCAGCCCACGTCGAGGAGCCGACCGGTGCCGTCAAGGTCGAGCGCGCCGCGGATGGCCTCGGCGAGACCGGGTGGATAGGGCAGCCGTCCGACGCTGTAGTGGCGGGCGCTGCCCGCGTACAAGGTCTCGTCCCACTGCCACGTCGCCTCTGTCACGACGTCGATGAGACCACGAAGGCGGGTTGTGACGCCTCAGATAAACGCCGGTTCATGTTAATCTCCCTCCGCTCACCATGATCACTTTGAGCGACCGAGGGGACACATGACTGCCGAGGTTCCACACGCGGGAGGGCTCCTGGACCCGGACGGCGCCATGGATCGGCTGGCAGAGTGGAAGGGGCGCCTGGACCAGTTGGCGAGCGCCACCGACGCGATGAGTGACCGGATCCAGGAGCTACGGGTGACGGTCGCCGACGGCAACGGGCTGGTGGAGGTCACCGTCGACTCGGCGGGGGCGCTCGTCGATCTACAGCTCGGCCAGCGGGCCCAACGGGTCGCGCCCGATGTCGTCGCCCGGACGATCATGAACACGATCGGTGTGGCCAAGCGGCAACTGGCCGACCGCGCTCAGGAGATCATCGGCGACACCCTGGGGACCGATTCGCCCGCCGCACGGGCAATCGCCGAACGCGTCGGCCAGCAGCTGCGCGACGCCAACCCCGCGGTGGACGATCCAGGCGAGCAGCACGGCCGGTGGTGACCCGCTGAGCGGCGGGTTCGAGGTCGACGCCGAGCAGCGTGGGCCGCGTCGTTAGAGCCGCCCCGACGACTCAGGGCCGGCCCCAACGGGGCCGGCCCTGTCGTTCGTGCAGCTCAGGCGAGCGGAGGATACGAGATTCGAACTCGTGAGGGTGTAAACCCAACACGCTTTCCAAGCGTGCGCCCTAGGCCTCTAGGCGAATCCTCCGCGAGCCAGGATACAGGCCCCCGCCGGCCGGGCCACCCCACCACCCCCTGAAGATCGACCGGCGGTCGGGTAGGCTTGGCGGCACCTCCCGTGCGGCGGTATCTCGTGAACCTCCCCAGGGCCGGAAGGCAGCAAGGATAAGCGAGCTCTGCCGGGTGCACGGGAGGCCTTTTTGTCTGTGGGCCGGTTGATCCACTCGACATTCATGATGTCGCGGTGTCCCGGCCACGCGGACACCGCGGTTTCCAGGAAGCCGAGTCGATCAAGCCCGGCAACCAGGAAGTCGAGCCCGGCGGCCAGGAAGTCGAGCCCGCAGGCCCAGACGCCCCGGGGTGGTGGGTGGTCACCCGCGCCTGACCGGCGCAGAATGGCTCGGTCGAGAGGAGGCGGGACGAGTGACGCTGGCGCTCTACCGCAAGTACCGGCCGCGTACCTTCGCTGAGGTCATCGGTCAGGAGCACGTGACCGAGCCGCTGTCGCAGGCGCTGCGCAGCGGGCGGCTCAACCACGCCTACCTCTTCTCCGGCCCGCGCGGCTGCGGCAAGACCTCCAGCGCGCGGATCCTGGCCCGCTCGCTCAACTGTGAGCAGGGCCCCACCCCCGAACCGTGCGGCAAGTGTGGGTCCTGTCGCTCGCTGGCCACCGACGGTGCCGGCTCCATCGACGTGATCGAGATCGACGCGGCCAGCCACGGCGGTGTCGACGACGCCCGCGAGCTGCGCGAGCGCGCGTTCTTCGCGCCGGCCAGCAGCCGCTTCAAGATCTACGTCATCGACGAGGCGCACATGGTCTCGACCCAGGGCTTCAACGCCCTGCTCAAGCTGGTCGAGGAGCCTCCGGAGTACGTCAAGTTCATCTTCGCCACCACCGAACCGGAGAAGGTCCTCGGCACCATCCGGTCGCGCACCCACCACTACCCGTTCCGGCTGATCCCGCCGAAGGTCCTCCGCCCGTACCTGGAGCAACTCACCCAGGCCGAGGGCGTCGCCGTCGAGCCGGCGGTCTTCCCGCTGGTGGTCCGCGCCGGTGGCGGCAGCGCCCGGGACAGCCTCTCGGTGCTCGACCAGCTCATGGCCGGCGCCGGCCCGGAGGGCGTCAGCTACGCGCGGGCCGCCGCGCTGCTCGGGGTCACCGACGCCGCGCTGATCGACGAGATGTGCGACGCGCTGGCCGCCGGTGACGGCGCCGCCGCCTACGCCACCGTCGACCGGGTCGCCGAGGCCGGGCACGACCCGCGCCGGTTCGCCTCGGATCTGCTCGAACGGCTCCGCGACCTCATCGTCATCCAGCAGGTGCCGGACGCCGCCGCGAAGGGCCTCATCGACGGCCCCGCCGACCAGATCGAGCGGATGGCCGCCCAGGCTTCGCAACTCGGCCCGGCCACGCTCTCCCGCTGCGCCGACATCGTGCACGACGGCCTGGTGGAGATGCGCGGCACCACCGCACCCCGCCTGCTGCTGGAGCTGATCTGCGCCCGGATGCTGCTGCCCGGCGTGGACGACTCCACCAACGCCCTCCTCCAACGCCTCGAACGGATGGAACGCCGGCTCACCCTGGTCGGCACCGACGCGCCGTCGGCCGCCGCCGGCTTCGCGCCAACCAACCACCAAGGGGTACGCCCACAGCCGGGCACCCCGGTCCCGGCTGCCGCAAGCCCCGCACCCGTCAACGCCCCGACCTCCGCCCCGCCGTGGGCGGTCGACCCGGCAACGTCCCCCGCCCAGAGCGCCGCGGGCTCGGGTGCTCCCGCGGTCTCCGGAGCGCCTGCCTCGCCCGGTCAGGTCCCGGGCGCACCGGCTCCGACCTCTGGTGCCCCGGCCTCGGGTGTACCGACCTCTGGCGCTCCGGCCTCGCACGCTTCGGCCTCGGGTGTGCCGGCCTCGCACGTCTCGGCTGCCGACTCGCCGATCCCGGCCTCACCCGGCGCGTCGGCCGTCGCCGGGTCCGCACCCGTCTCGCCCGCCGGCCCGGCCCCCCGTCGCGTGGTACCGCCATCGGCGGTGCTCCCCGACCCGGCCACGCCGCAGCCGCCCCGACCTGGTGCGCCGCCCGCCGCACTGGACGCCGTCGCGGTCCGCCGCGTCTGGCCCGACGTGGTCGGCAAGGTCAACCGGACCAACAAGCGGATCGCCGCCCTGATGCGCGACGCCGTGGTCCGCGAACTCGACGGCGACATGCTGGTGCTGACGGTGAAGTCCACGGTGCTGGCCAAGATGATGGCCGATCACGCGGCGGTGCTCACCGACGCGCTCTACGAGGAGTTGGGCGGGCGCTGGCAGATCCGCTGCGAGGTCGCCGGTGAGCGTGGTGGCGTGTCGCTGTCCGGTTCGCAGCGTTCGCAATCCGCCGCACCGGCCCGACCCGCCACCCCCGCGTCGACTCCGACTGCCGCCCCGCACGAGAACGCCGCCGCCGGCCCGACGAGCGCACCGCCCGCCGCACCGAATCCGAGCGGCGCGGCTGGTCTGCCGGGTGGGCCGCCCGCCGCGGCGGGTGCGAGTGGCGCGGCTGGTCTGCCGGGTGGGTCGGCCGCCGCGGCGAACCCGAGCGGCGCTGCCGGTCCGGGTGCCCATGGTGGCGTGCCTGGAGGCCCGGGTGCGCGTGCCGATGAGAGCGGCGAAGGCTTCGGCGGTCCCGGTTCGGGTCGGCAGGGCGTAACGCAGCCTGCCGCGTCGGCAGGCGGTCCCGGCTCGGGTCGGCAGGGCGTAACGCAGCCTGCCGGGTCGGCAGATGGTTACGGTTCGGGCCGACAGGGCGCGGCGCAGCCCGTCGCGTCGGCGGACGACGAGGACGACTGGCCGGAGGCGGCCCTCCCCGGAGGTGGCGCTCCCGCCGCCGAGGCGACAGATGACGAGGACTGGCCGGAGGCTGCCCGTCCGGGCGGCGCGTCGGCCGGGAATGACCCAGGCTCTGCCGCCACATCGGGCGGCCCCGGCTCGGCACCCACCCCGACCCACCCGAACGGCGGCGGCGGCGGCGCGAACGGTGGCGTCCCGAACGGCGGCGCTCCGAACGGCGGCTTCCCGAACGGGGGCGGGCCGAACGGCGGTAGCACCAACGGCGGTAGCACCAGCGGTGGCGGACCGGGCGGTGGCGGAGCGGGCGGTTCAGGTCGCCCCGGTTCGGCGAGCGGCGGCAACCCGGGTGGGCGGGGTAACCCGACACCGGCGGCCCGGCAGCCGGCGACAGCCGGTGGTGCACCGGTGAGCAGCGCCATCGCCGCGGCTCGCGCGGCGGCGGCGGGGCGCGGTGCGCGTACCGGATCGGTGGCGCGGCCCGTCGCGGACGCCGAGTGGGCGGGCGAACCGCCCTACGACCCGGACTTCGACGGCCCGGTGCGCGGTGGTCGGCCGGGTGGCGCGGCGCCGGCGGCCCCGGTCTACGAGGGGTTCGACCCGGGCGACGAGCCGTTGGACGAGGTCATCGACGAGAAGACCGCTCGGGAGTCCAGCGAGGAGCAGGCGGTACGGCTGCTCCGGGAAACCTTCGGCGCCGAAAAGATCAACGAAGTAGACGCCCGCTAAGCCCGGCCCCCGCTCTCGTCGATCATGGAGTTGTGGTGGGTGACAAACCAGCCATTGCTGGCCTATTCAGGCACCACAACTCCTTGATCGACGGCGGGGGCGGCGGGGGCGTCGACGGGGGTGGGGGCGGCGGGGGCGGACGGGGGCTGGGCGGGGGTTTCGGCTTGTAGGACGCCTAGGGCGCAGGCCCAGAGGGGGAAGGGGAGTACGGCGACGCGTTCCATGCCGCCTACGCCGATTCCGACGGCCTGCTGGCTGAAGAACAGCACAGTTCCGATCAGCGCGACGACCCCGGCGGTGACGGTGAGACCTCGCCACCGGCCGAGCGTGGTGGTGCGTGGTGCGAAGCCGGCGACGAGGAGGCCCACGTTGCCCAGTCCCATGATCAGGAATGCGCCGAGGATGTGCAGGTTCTCGTCGACGTCGGCCGGATAGCGGGCCGCCAGGGCGTACCCGACGGTGGCCAGCAGCAGGAGCGCCTGCGCGGAGCGCACGACGACGCCGCGACCGAGGAGCCTCCAGGTCAGCAGCAGCCCGGCGGCGAGCAGGACGGCGGTGACCAGCGTCGCGGCGTTCATCAGCGGGTGCCACGGTGAGCAGACGTAGCGGGGTCTGGTGGTGTCCCAGATGCCGCAGTGGGCGTTGCCGAGGTCGCTGATGTTGTGGATGGCCCAGCTGTAGGTCGGCTCGCGCCAGCGCAGGCCGGTGATCAGGTTGGCGACGAGGAAGATCGGTGCGGCCGCGGCCCAGCACAGCGCGCCGACCCGGCCGGTGCGGTTGAGGTTCATGCCGTCGAGCACACCAGTGCGGCGGGTCTCGGCGCACTACGCGCAGCCGGCCGGTTCGGGGTAGTGACAGCCGTACCCGGAGGGCTCGGCGTGGGGCGCGCACCGGGCGGGGTGTGGTCGGTCCCAGCGGATAGGCTGGGCGGCGGCCGAGCAGACGAGTGCGAGAAGGAGCCATCCGTGCGCCCAGGTGGACAGCCGAACATGCAGCAGATGCTGAAGCAGGCGCAGAAGATGCAGCAGCAGATCGCCGCCGCCCAGGCCGAGTTGGCCGAGGCCGAGCTGACCGGCACCGCCGGCGGTGGGCTGGTCACCGCGACCGTCTCCGGCTCCGGTGAGCTCAAGGCCATCAAGATCGACCCGAAGGCCGTCGACCCGGACGACGTGGAGACGCTGGAGGACCTGGTCGTCGCGGCCGTGCACAACGCCGCCGAGGCCGCACGAGAGCTGACCGAGCGCAAGATGGGCCCGGTCGCCGGTGGCATGGGCGGCCTCGGCCTGCCCGGTTTCTGAGCCGGCAGATGTACGAAGGTGCCATCCAGGACCTGATCGACGAGTTGGGCCGGCTGCCGGGCGTGGGCCCGAAGAGCGCTCAGCGGATCGCGTTCCACGTCCTGTCGGCGGATCCGGCCGACGTCAACCGGCTGGCCGGCGCGCTGCGCAAGGTCAAGGAGCTGGTGCGGTTCTGCACGACCTGCTACAACGTGGCCGAGTCCGAGCAGTGCCGGATCTGCCGCGACACACGGCGCACCGACGAGGTGCTGTGCGTGGTGGAGGAGCCCAAGGACGTGGTCGCCATCGAGCGGACCGGTGAGTTCCGCGGTCGCTACCACGTGCTGGGCGGCGCGATCAATCCGCTGGAGGGGATCGGGCCGGACAATCTGCGCATCCGGGAGTTGCTGATCCGGCTCGGTGGCGGCGGGGTCCGGGAGTTGATCCTGGCCACCGACCCGAACACCGAGGGTGAGGCGACGGCCACCTACCTGGCGCTGATGGTGAAGCCGATGGGGATCTCGGTGACCCGGCTGGCCAGCGGGCTGCCGGTCGGCGGCGACCTGGAGTACGCCGACGAGATCACCCTCGGCCGGGCCTTCGAGGGGCGCCGGGCCGTCTGAGTCGTACCCGTGGGGGTGGTGCCGTCACCGACGGTGCCGCCCCCGTTTCGGTGTCCGGCCCGGCACGGATCGATGTGTCGCCACATGTGTTCGCCGTGCCGTCGACTGTCAGACCCCGGCCCAAGGTGTCGGCTTGGTAGCGATTGCCTAACGCCCGTTCCGCTTCGCGTGTGACATGTCATAGCCTCCCGCACACGGACCGAGCCACAGCTCGGCGTGGTCATGCGCATGACAGAGGTGAGAGATGCAGGCGAGAAGGCTTAAAACGGCCGTGGCCATCGCGGCCGTTGCCGCTCTGGCGGTCGGCGCGGCCGGCTGCGCGAAGAGCGAGCGCGACGGCGACAGTGGCGAGGCCAAGACTGGCGGCACCTTCATCTTCGCGGGTGCCGGTGACCCGAAGAACTTCGATCCGATCTTCAACGATGACGGTGAGTCGTTCCGGCCGGTCCGGCAGATGTTCGACACCCTGGTGAGCCACAAGCCGGGCACCGCGGAGCTGCAGGGCGGTCTGGCGGAGAGCTGGGAGCACGACCCGGAGGGCAAGGTCTGGACGTTCAAGCTCCGTCAGGGCGTGAAGTTCCACGACGGTACGCCGTTCAACGCCGCCGCGGTCTGCTTCAACTTCGACCGCTGGTACAACATGAAGGGCGCTGCCGCCCAGTCCCAGATGATCTACTACATGGACGTCTTCGGGGGCTTCGCCAAGAACGAGAGCGAGTCCGCCGGCAAGCCGGTCTACAACAAGTGTGAGGCGCAGGGCGACGGCACCGCGGTCGTCACGCTGAACCAGTACAAGGGCGCCTTCCCGGGGGCCTTCGCGCTGACCTCGCTGTCGATCGCGAGCCCGGAGGCGTTGAAGAAGTACGACGCCAACACGGTGAAGCAGAACGGCGACTCGTTCGAGTACAGCGCCTTCGCCACCACCAACCCGGTCGGCACCGGCCCGTTCACCTTCGGTGGCTGGGACAAGGCCAAGAACGAGATCACCCTGAACCGCAACCCGGACTACTTTGGCGACAAGGCCAAGGTGGACAAGATGATCATCAAGATCATCAAGGACGAGAGCACCCGCAAGCAGGAGCTCCGTGCCGGCACCGTGCAGGGCATCGACTTCCCGGCCCCGGCCGACCGCAAGGCGCTCGAGGGTGAGGGCTTCCAGGTCGTCAACCGCCCGGCGTTCAACATCCTCTACCTCGGCCTCAACCAGAAGAACCCGAAGCTGAAGGACCTGCGGGTGCGTCAGGCGATCGCCTACGCCCTCAACCGCCAGCAGCTGGTGCAGACCAAGGGCCCGGGTGGCGCGAAGGTCGCCGACGAGTTCCTGCCGGACACCGTCCTCGGCTACGCGCCGGACGTGCAGAAGTACGACTACAACCCGGAGAAGGCCAAGCAGCTCCTCAAGGACGCTGGCGCCGAGGGTCTGACGCTCAACTTCTACTACCCGCCGGACGTCACCCGGCCGTACATGCCGAACCCGCAGGAGATCTTCACCGTCCTCGCCAACGACCTGCAGGCCGTCGGCATCAAGGTCAACGGTGTGCCTCGCCCGTGGAACGGTGGCTTCAAGGACGACGTGCAGCAGTTCGGCAAGCACGACCTGCACATCCTCGGCTGGACGGGTGACTACAACGACCCGGGCAACTTCGTCGGCACGTTCTTCGGCCGGGGCAAGGCCGAGTTCGGCGACCAGTCGATGACCGAGATGTTCGACGCCATCACCAAGGCTGACGGCACCGTCGACGACGCGGGCAAGAAGGCGGCCTGGGAGCAGGTCAACCGGGACATCGCCGCCAAGTGGCTGCCGGCCGTCCCGCTCTGGCACGCCCCGCCGGCCATCGTCGTCACCAAGGACGTCAAGGGCCTGGTGGCCAGCCCGTTGACCGACGAGCGATTCAACACGGTCAGCATCAGCAAGTGACGTCCCTCGGCTGAGGCCGTAGGCGTGATCGGCCCGGGTCCGGGGTTCCTCCCGGCCCGGGCCGATCCGCGATCTTTGAGAGTCTGGTGTGTGAGAGATGTTGCGAGTCATAGTCCGCCGCCTGTTGCAGCTGGTGGTGACCCTCATAGCGCTGTCGGCGCTGATCTTCGTCTGGCTGCGGAATCTGCCCGGAGGGCCGGTCGAGGCACTGCTCGGCGAGCGGGCCACGCCCGAGAGCCGCGTGCTGCTGACCAAGGCGCTCGGCTACGACCAGCCGATCCTGGTGCAGTACGGCAAGTTCATGCAGCGGGTCGTCACCGGCGACTTCGGCAAC
This sequence comes from Micromonospora sp. NPDC049101, assembly GCF_040648675.1. Lineage (NCBI taxonomy): Bacteria > Bacillati > Actinomycetota > Actinomycetes > Micromonosporales > Micromonosporaceae > Micromonospora > Micromonospora sp. NPDC049101. The sequence goes on from NZ_JBEZED010000023.1 coordinate 42,757, forward strand.
TCGATCCGGACCGGTGACCCGGTCACCGAGGTCATCAGCCGCGCCTTCCCGGCCACCATCGAGCTGGGCCTCGCCGCGATGATCATCGCCATCGGCCTCGGTGTGCCGCTCGGCTACCTGGCCGCCCGCTGGCGCGGACGCTGGCCGGACAACCTCACCATCGCCGGCACCCTGCTCGGCATCTCCATCCCGATCTTCTTCCTGGGCTATCTGCTCAAGGATGTCTTCACCCAGAACATCCACTGGTTCCCGCCGTCCGGGCGGCTCACCACGGGTCTGGACAACACCAACGTCACAGGCTTCTTCGTGCTCGACGGCCTGCTCACCCGGGAGTTCGACGCGAGCGCGGACGCCCTGTGGCACCTGATCCTGCCGGCGATCACGCTCGCCACCATCCCGTTGGCGGTGATCGTGCGGATCACCCGGGCCAGCGTGCTCGACGTCCTGAACGAGGACTACGTACGGACCGCCGAGGCGAAGGGCCTGCGTCACCGCACCATCCGTGGGCGGCACATCCTGCGCAACGCGCTGCTGCCCGTGGTCACGACCATCGGTTTGCAGACCGGTGCGCTGCTCTCCGGCGCGGTGCTCACCGAGAAGGTCTACAACTGGGGCGGCATCGGCACGTTGATCACCGACTCCATCAGCGGCGGCCGGGACTACCCGGTGCTCCAGGCGATCATCCTGCTCGCCGCGCTGGTCTTCGTGGTGGTCAACCTGCTGGTCGACCTCTCCTACGCCTTCATCGACCCGAGGGTGCGTGTGCGATGAGTGACCCGACCACCCAGGCCGGCACGCCGGCTCCCCGTAGCGGGAACCCCGGGGACGACAAGCCCCGTCCCGGCATGAGCGAGCGCAGCATCGGCCTGCTCGGTGACCGCAAGAAGGCCCGGCTCGACGAGTTGGCCCAGGCGAGTGCCTCCGACCGGGGCGGGATCAGCCTCGCCCGCGACGCCCTGCGCCGGCTGCGGCGCAACCCGGTCGCCGTCGTGGGTGCCGTGATCGTGGGGCTGTTCGTCCTGGTGGCGCTCTTTGCCCCGCTCATCGCACCGCACGACCCGGTGCAGCGCTTCGACGAGCTGACCAAGGGCCTCACCGTGGACACCATCCCCGGGGCCAGCAGCGGGTTCCCGTTCGGCTCCGATCCACTCGGCCGGGACTTCCTGTCCCGCATGATCTACGGCGCCCGGCAGACGCTCTTCGTTGGCGTCCTGGCGACCCTCATCGGTCTCGCCCTCGGGGTGCTGATCGGCGCGATCGCCGGTGCCTTCGGCGGCTGGGTCGACGTGGTCCTGATGCGGCTCACCGACGTGATGCTGGCCCTGCCCAGCCTGCTGCTCGCGATCACCCTGGTCGCGATGGCCAGCCGGTCGAGCCAGTGGACCGTCATCTTCGCGGTGGCCATCGTGAGCGTGCCGATCTTCGCCCGGCTGCTGCGCGGCTCCATGCTCGCCCAGCGGGAGAGCGACCACGTGCTCGCCGCCCGCGCGCTCGGCGTCAAGGAGCGCAACATCGTGCTGCGGCACATGCTGCCCAACTCGCTGACCGCCGTGATCGTGCAGGCCACCCTGACCTTCGCGGTGGCCATCCTGGACGCCGCCGCGCTCTCCTTCCTGGGCCTCGGCGACCCGGACATCAACCGGGCCGAGTGGGGCCTGATGCTCGGTGTGGACGGCCAGCGCTACTTCGAGGTCCGTCCGGAGCTGGCGTACTATCCCGCGCTCGCGATCATCGTGGTGGCGCTCGGTTTCACCCTGTTGGGTGAGGCGATGCGCGAGGCGATCGACCCGAAGAACCGGCGGTGACCACGGTGCGCGCAATCAGCACGGCCGGCGTGAGCCGGCGAGAGGAAGTGACCCGATGAGCCTGCTCGACGTCCGTGACCTGAGCGTCGTGTTCCAACGGCGCGGCGAGCGGCCCTTCACCGCCGTGGACAAGGTCAGCTTCACGGTGGAGCCGGGGCAGACGGTCGGCCTGGTCGGCGAGTCCGGCTGCGGCAAGAGCGTGACCAGCCTGGCCATCATGGGCCTGCTGCCCAAGCGCGGTAACCGGGTCACCGGGGAGGTGCTCTTCGACGGCACCGACCTGCTGAAGCTGCGACCCGACGACATGCGGGACCGACGCGGCCGGGAGATCAGCATGATCTTCCAGGACCCGCTCTCCTCGCTGAACCCCGTCATCCCGATCGGGGTCCAGGTGGCCGAGGTGTTGGAACGGCACCAGGGCCGGGACCGCAAGCAGGCGCTGCGCGAGTCGCGGGACCTGCTCGACGCGGTCGGCATCCCCGACCCGCAGCGGCGGCTCAGTGAGTACCCGCACCAGATCTCCGGCGGCATGCGCCAGCGTGCGCTGATCGCCATCGCCCTGGCCTGCAAGCCTCGGCTGCTGATCGCCGACGAGCCGACCACCGCGCTCGACGTGACCATCCAGGCGCAGATCCTCACCCTGCTCAAGCAGTTGGTCGACGAGACCGGCACCGCCCTGGTCATGATCACGCACGATCTGGGCGTGGTGGCCGGGCTCTGCGACACCGTCAACGTCCTCTACGGCGGCAAGGTGGTCGAGCGCAACCGGCGGCACGAGCTGTTCGGGCACGCCCGGCACCCGTACACGCACGGGCTGCTCAACTCGGTGCCCCGGCTGGACTCACCGCGCGGTGAGCGACTGCACGCGATCCGCGGGTCGGTCGCCGACAACATCCCGTGGGCCGAGGGGTGCGCGTTCGCGCCGCGCTGCGACAACGTCGTGGACGCGTGCCTGGAAGGGCCGCCGCCGCTCGAACCCACCGCCACCGGCGGCGACCTCCGCTGCAACAACCCCGTCTCCGAGGAGGTGGCGGTCCGATGACCGAACAGACCGAACCCCTGATCGAGCTGCGCGACGTCAAGGTCCACTTCCCGATCAAGAGCGGCCTGCTCTTCGACCGCACCATCGGGTACGTCTACGCGGTGGACGGGGTGTCGCTGAGCATCCGCAAGGGCGAGACGTACGGCCTGGTCGGCGAGTCGGGCTGCGGCAAGTCGACGTTGGGTCGCGGCCTGCTGCGGCTCGTCGAGCCGACCGAGGGCGAGATCGTCTTCGACGGCACCGACGTCCGCGCGCTCAAGGGCGAGGCGATGCGCAAGGCCCGCCGCCGGATGCAGATGATCTTCCAGGATCCGCTCTCCAGCCTCGACCCCCGACAGTCGGTGGAGTCGCTGTTGGTGGAGGGGCTCAAGGCGCACGGGCTGGCCGGCGACAAGGTCGAGACCAACCGGAAGCTGCGCGAGACGCTGGAGGCGGTCGGCCTGCCCGCGTCGGCCCTCAGCAAGTACCCGCACGAGTTCTCCGGTGGCCAGCGCCAGCGGATCGGCATCGCCCGCGCACTGGTGCTCAACCCGGACCTGATCGTCGCCGACGAGCCGGTCTCCGCGCTTGACGTGTCGATCCAGGCCCAGGTGCTCAACCTGCTGGAGGACCTGCAGAACGAGCGTGGCCTGACCTACCTGATCATCGCGCACGACCTGGCGGTGGTGCGGCACATCGCCGACACGGTGGGCGTCATGTACCTCGGCGGGCTGGTCGAGGAGGCGTCCAGCGACGACCTCTACCGCGAGCCGATGCACCCGTACACCCGGGCGCTGATGTCCGCGGTGCCGGTGCCCGACCCGCTGGTGGAGGACCGCCGGGAGCGGATCCTGCTCGCCGGTGACCTGCCGTCGCCGACCAACCCGCCGTCGGGCTGCCGGTTCCACACCCGGTGCCCGTGGGCGCAGCCGACCCGGTGCGCCGACGAGCGGCCGGAACTGCGCGACGTGGTCGGTGGGCACCGGGTGGCCTGCCACTTCGCCGAGGACATCGCCGCCGGCCGGATCCGGCCGCACGAGGTCGAGGTGGAACTGGTCCGCCCGACCGAGGGCACCGGCCCGGTCGACCCGCCGGGTGAGCTGATCCCCACCCCGTGACGCCGCCAGGGGCCGTCCGGAAACGGACGGCCCCTGGGACGGGTCGGTGATTCGGGTGGCTCAGCCCTCGGGGCGGTGCAGCAGGCCCACCGCGACGCCGTGCACCGCGTCCAGCCCCGCCGGATCGGCAAGCGCGACAGACGTGCCGGTCACCGCATACCACTCGTCCGCGTCCTTGTACTGCACCCGCAGGGTGACCTTGCCGTCCGCGTACTCGGTGCGCAGCGTCAGGTCGCCGGTGACGACGCCGACCTCATCGGTCATCACGCCGCCGGGGCCGGGCACGATGTCGCTGGTGCGGCTCTGCGGGCCGGCCGCGCCGCCGGAATCCGCGACCATGCCGGCACCCGGCACGGCGGCGGGGGCCTCGGCGGTGCCGTCCGCGGTCATGCCGGCGGCCGCCGGGCCGCCCGCCTCGGCGGCGGTCACGAATCGCCTCCCACTGAGCAGCCCTCCAACATGTCGGTCAGGGCGGCCTTCTCGGCGCTGGTCACCGTGAGCCGCCAGTAGTGCTTGACCGTCACCCAGCTCTCGGCGTACTTACACCAGTACTCCCGGTTCGCCGGCTTCCACTGGGACGGGTCCTGGTCACCCTTTGCCCGATTGGAGGACGCGGAAACCGCGATGAGCTGCGGACGTGTCGTGTCGTTGGCGAAGTCGCCGCGCTTCTGGTCGTCCCACTCGTCGGCACCCGAGCGCCACGCGTTGGCCAACGGCACCATGTGGTCGATGTCCACATCGGCGGGATCGGCGGCGCTGCGGCCGTCGTACACGCTCTCCCAGCGCCCACCGACCACGTTGCAGCCGGAGAGCTTCACGTCCTTGCCGTCGCGCTGCAGGATGCTGTCCCGCACGTCGCAGTTCTTGCCCGTGTCCCGCCAGTGCGGGAAGTGGTCCCGGCTGTAGCCCTTCATCGAGCCTGCGGTGGCGACGGTGAGCTGGCCGAGCTGTTGCGCGGCGTTGCCGCCGTCGCTCGGCGGCGGGACGTCCGGCTCGTCCGGTGGGACACAACCGGCCACGCCGAGCGCCAGCGCCGCGGCGAGCGCGGTCGCCGCCACTCGCGGTCCTGATCTGGTACGCACAGACGACACCTCTCCAGCTTGCGGTCTCCCGGCGATTGCGCACAGTACCCGGGGATGGTTTCGGCGTTTCGTGGCGTCTCCCACATGATGCAAGGCAGATTGGTTGCATGAGCGCACCCGCACCGGCGTCCGCCCTCCGGATGGGCACCCCCGCCGGCCGGGGGACGCTGCTCGCCGCCGTTCTCGCCTCCGGCATGGTCTTCCTCGACAGTACGGTCGTCAACGTGGCGCTGCCGAAGCTCGGGCAGGACCTGGGCGCGAACGTGGCAGATCTGCAGTGGACCGTCAATGGCTACCTGCTGATGCTCGCGGCGTTCGTGTTGCTCGGCGGCGCCCTCGGAGACCGCTTCGGTCGGCGACGCGTCTTCCTCATCGGGGTGGTCTGGTTCACCGCCGCCTCGGTGCTGTGCGGGCTGGCGCAGGGCACCGGTTGGCTGATCGCGGCCCGGTTCCTCCAGGGTGCCGGGGGCGCGCTGCTCACACCCGGCTCACTGTCGGTGCTCCAGGCCAGTTTCCACCCGGACGACCGGGGCCGGGCGATCGGGGCCTGGGCCGGGCTGTCCGGGGTCTCCACCGCGTTGGGCCCGTTCATCGGGGGTTGGCTGATCGACGCGCTGTCCTGGCGCTGGATCTTCTTCCTTAACCTGCCCATCGCCGTGCTGGTGGTGCTGGCCACGATGCGGTGGGTGCCGGAGAGCCGGGACGAGAGCGCCTCCCGGACAGCGGGGCCGGGTCGGACCCGTCGGCGGTTCGACATCGGGGGAGCCCTGCTCGGCGCGCTCGCGCTCGCCGGTGTCACGTACGCCCTGGTCGACGCCCCGGCGCGGGGCTTCGACTCGGCCCCGGTGCTGGTCGCGGCGCTGGTCGGGGTGCTGTCCGCGGTGGCCTTCGTGCTGCTGGAACGGCGGCGCGGCGACGCCGCGATGCTGCCCACCGGGCTGTTCGGCAGCCGGCTCTTCTCGGTGCTGAACATCTTCACCGTGGTCGTCTACGCGGCGCTCGGCGGTTTCACCTTCTTCTTCGCCGTCTACCTACAGAACGTGGTCGAGTGGTCGGCCTTCCAGACCGGCATCGCGTTGCTGCCGATGACCCTGCTGCTGTTGGCCGGGTCGGCCCGGGCGGGCGCGCTGTCCGCGCGGATCGGCCCCCGGCTGCCGCTGACCGTCGGGCCGGTGGTCGCCGCGGTCGGCCTGTTGCTGCTGCGCCGGGTGGGACCGGGCGCGTCGTACTGGACCGACGTGCTGCCCGGGGTGCTGCTCTTCGGCATCGGGCTGACCCTGGTGGTGGCACCGCTGACCGCGTCGGTGCTGGCCGCCGTGCAGGACCGGTTCTCCGGGGTGGCAAGCGGCTTCAACAACGCCGCGTCCCGGGCCGGCGGCCTGCTCGCGGTGGCGGCGCTGCCGCTGCTCGTCGGCCTGTCCGGCAGCGGCTACGCGCAGAAGGCCGAGCTGACCGACGCGTTCCGGGGTGCCATGGTCTGGTGCGCGGGGTTGTTGCTGGCCGGGGCGGTGCTGGCCCTCGTGCTCGTGCACCGGCCGCCCCGCGCGGCCCCACCGTCGCAGCCCTGCCACTCGCTGCCCGCCGCCACGCCCCCGAGGTCGAGGTAGGAAACCACCTCGGGGACGCGGCGCGGGGTGGTCAGCCGCGGGCGCGGTTGACGGCGCTGGTGACCGCCTTGATCGAGGCGGTGACGATGTTGGCGTCGGTGCCGACACCCCAGACCGTCCGACCGTCGACCTCGCACTCCACGTACGCGGCGGCCTGCGCGTCCCCACCGGAGGACAGCGCGTGCTCGTGGTAGTCGAGCACCCGCACGCCCACCCCGACCGACTGCAGCGCGTTCACGTACGCGTCGATCGGGCCGTTGCCGACCGCGGCGAGCGAGTGCTGCTCGGCGCCCACGACGACCTGGGCGTCGATCTCGACCTTGCCGTCGGTGGTGCCGATCGTGTAGCCGCTCAACCGGACCGCCGGGTCGGGCTGGTGGTCGAGCAGGTAGTGCGTCGCGAAGATCTCCCACATGGCGCCCGGGTCGACCTCGCCGCCGTCGTGGTCGGTGACGTGCTGCACCACCCCGGAGAACTCGATCTGGAGCCGGCGCGGCAGGTCCAGTTGGTGCTCGCTCTTCATGATGTACGCGATGCCGCCCTTGCCGGACTGCGAGTTGACCCGGATGACCGCCTCGTAGGTGCGGCCCAGGTCCTTCGGGTCGATCGGCAGGTACGGCACGGCCCAGGTGTGCTCGTCCATCGGCACACCGGCGGCCTCGGCATCGGCGGCGAGGGCGTCGAAGCCCTTCTTGATGGCGTCCTGGTGGGAGCCGGAGAAGGCGGTGTAGACCAGGTCGCCCGCGTACGGGTGGCGCTCGTGCACCGGCAGTTGGTTGCAGTATTCGACAGCTCGCCGGATCTCGTCGATCTTCGAGAAGTCGATCATCGGGTCGATGCCCTGGGAGAACAGGTTGAGCCCCAGCGTCACCAGGTCCACGTTGCCGGTGCGCTCGCCGTTGCCGAACAGGCAGCCCTCGATGCGGTCCGCGCCGGCGAGCAGGCCCAGCTCGGCGGCGGCCACCCCGGTGCCCCGGTCGTTGTGCGGGTGCAGGCTCAGCACCACGCTGTCCCGGCGCGGCAGGTGCCGGTGCATCCACTCGATCGAGTCGGCGTACACGTTCGGCGTGGCCATCTCGACGGTGGCCGGCAGGTTGATGATCAGCGGCCGGTCGGGGGTCGGGTCGATCACGTCGATCACCCGGGAGCAGACCTCCAGCGCGTACTCCAGCTCGGTGCCCGTGTACGACTCCGGCGAGTACTCGTAGAAGATCTCGGTGTCCGGGGTGTGGATCTCGGCGTACTTCTGGCAGAGCCGCGCGCCGGTCGTGGCGATGTCGGCGATGCCGTCGCGGTCCAGCCCGAAGACCACCCGCCGCTGGAGGGTGGACGTCGAGTTGTAGAAGTGCACGATGGCCCGCTTCGCACCGCGCAGCGACTCGAACGTCCGCTCGATCAGGTGCTCCCGGCACTGCGTGAGCACCTGGATGGTCACGTCGTCCGGGATCATGTCCTGCTCGATGAGCTGCCGGACGAAGTCGAAGTCGGTCTGGCTGGCCGACGGGAAGCCGACCTCGATCTCCTTGTAGCCCATCTGGACGAGCAGCTGGAACATCCGGCGCTTGCGCTCGGGCGACATCGGGTCGATCAGGGCCTGGTTGCCGTCGCGCAGATCCACCGCGCACCAGCGGGGGGCGGCGTCGACGGTGCGGGTGGGCCAGGTGCGGTCCGGCAGCTCGACCCGGAACTGCTCCCGGTACGGCTGGTAGCGGTGGTACGGCATCCGGCTCGGGCGTTGCCGGGCGATCGGATCGGTCTCGGCGTCGGTGGCAGGTTGAGCCATCTCAGAGTGCTCCCTGGAACATGTGGCGTCAGCAGATCGGAAGGTGTCGGCGCGCTGCCGGGCGACGATGCGCGGCGGTGCCGAGAGGAAAATCGGATGTGCTGGACGGCGCGATGCGACTCCGCGACGAGGTGCCGGCCGGTCAGGCCTCGTCGCGGCGGCTAAGGAGGAGAAGCGCCCGCCACATGACCAAGTCACCCTACGTGATGGAACGGAGGGTGGAAAGGCTGGTCCGGACTATGGGACTCGGATCCTGGTCGGCTCCGGGGCCTCGGCACCCAGCCGCGGCGTCCGCTCGGCCCAGGCCACCACGGGTACGACAGCCACTCCGATCAGCACGAAGATCGCTGCTGTCGGTAACCAGCCCCACCCGCCGGTGCTCACCCCGAGCGCGGTCAGCGCGGCCGGGGCGACCAGGTACTGCAACTGCTTGCCGAGCCGGAACGCCCCCACGTACGCGCCGCGCTGGGCGGCCGGCGGCAGGGTGGCGGTGAGCCCCCAGGAGCCCGCCGACTCGATCAACTCGGCCAGGATCAGCAACGTCGCGGCGGCCACCAGCACCACCACGGTGAGCGGGCCCCGGGTGACCCCGGAGATCGGCAGGACCAGACAGAACAGGGCGATCAGCAGGGCGCCCCGGCGGGAGGCCCGCGCCGCGCCCGGCGCGGTGTCGGCGCTCCGGCTGACGCGCACCTGGAGCAGCACGATCAGGACCGTGTTGAGCAGCACCAGCCCGGCGATGACCGTCTTCGGGGCGTCGGTGTGGCTGAGGATCCACAGCGGCAGCACCGTCAGGTAGAGCGTCTGGTGCGCGGTGAGCAGCCCGGACAGCAGGGTCACCGCCAGGAACGGGCGGTCGCGCAGCACGGCGAGTCGACTCATCGGCTCCGTCGGCCGGGTCACCTGCGGCAGCCGGGGCAGTCGCCGCACGAAGAGCGCCGTGACCAGGAAGACCGCCGAGATGAACCAGACCATTCCCCGGTACGCCTCGATGGTGTCCACCGCCAGCACCAGGCCACTGATCACCGCGCCCAGCCCGAATCCGACGTTCAGTGACGAACGCTGGTAGGCCATCGCCGTCACCCGTTCGGCCGGGGGCAGCGCGTTGATCGAGTAGACCTGGCGGGCCACGCCGGTCGCGGCGTCCACGGCGGCCAGCGCCACCACCACGGCGAGGAAGCTGGCGAAGCCGCCCACCAGCGGGTAGCTCGCGAACAGCGCCGCGTCCAGCACCATCCCGACCATCCAGACCCGCTGCGGTCCGTACCGGTCGGTGAGACCGCCCAGCGGCACGGTCCCCAGCAGCGACACCCCCGCCGCGATGGACAGCCCCAGCCCGACCTGTGCGGCGCTGAGCCCGAGCGCCCGGGTGAAGAAGACGGCGCTGCCGGCGTGGAACAGGCCACTACCGACGGCGCTGATCATCGCCTGTACGGCCAGGGCGCGGGTCAGCCCGGCCGGCGGTACGACGTTTCGGACGGCGGTGCGGATGGTGTCTCTGGTCCCCATGGCCGCTGAGTGAACCGGGCCCCCACGAGGTCGGTCGATTCTTTTAGGCTGAACCGAATCCTGCTCCCGGGGGTGCGCGTGTCCGAGTTGCGGTTCTGCCTGGCCGACGTGGCAGGAGTGCGGCTCGCCGTGTCGCCGGCCAACGAGACGGTCATGAGCATGTGGGCGCTTGCCGACCCGGTCCGCTACGCGGTGCACCTGCCCTGGATCGACCGGGCCCGGGCGACGCTGCGTCGCCCGGAGGTGGCCACCCGGGTCCGACCGCTCGTGGAGCTGACCCTGCCCCGTCGGTGGTTGCCCGACTTCCTCACCCCGGCGGCCCGGCCGAACGCGCAGCTGGCCGAGCAGCTCGACCAGATCGCCGCGACGCCGCCGGCCGTGGTGGTCCAGGACCTGCTGGCGACCACTCCGCGTGGGCCGCTGGGTCCGTTCGGGCGGGCGCTGCTCACCGACCCCGGTGGGTTGCTGCCGCAGCTCGTCGACGCGGTGCGGGTCTGGCACGACGAGGCGATCGCCCCGGACTGGCCCCGGATGCGCGCGTTGCTCGACGCGGACGTGGCGTACCGGGCCGCGCAGCTCGCCGAGGGCGGCGCCGGCCGGCTGTTCGAGCAGCTCCACCCGAGCCTGCGCTGGCTCGGCGACCGGGTGGTCAGCGACGACCCGTTCGAACGGGACTTCGATCTCCGTGGTCGCGGGTTGGCGCTGAATCCGGGCGTGTTCACCGACCGGCGGGTGCTGTGGAACCTGCTGGAAGACTCGCTGCCGGCCGGCGTGTACCCGGTGAGGGCGGTCGGGACGCTCTGGGAGGCGACCGGGCCACCGCCCGGCGACCCGCTGGCCCGGGTGATCGGCCCCGGCCGGGCCGCGCTGCTGCACCTGCTCGACACGGCGACGACCACCACCGACCTCGCCCGCCTCGCCGCGATGTCCGCCGGAAACGTCTCCCAGCACCTGGCCGCGCTGCACGCCGCGGGCCTGGTCACCAGGTCCCGACAGGGCCGACACGTCCTCTACCGCAACACCGACGCCGCGCGGGTCCTGCTGCGGGCCAGCGGCGGGTGAGTCGGCTGTCGGTCAGCGCAGCAGCAGATCGGCGACCGGGCGGCGGTGCCGCAGGCCAGTCTCCCTGGCGCGCAGATCGGCCGGCAGGGCGAACGGGTCGCCGAGGCGGCCGACGGCGGCGACCACCAGCGGGCGCACGCCCCCGGGCAGGTCGAGTTCGGTGCCGAGGCCGGTCTGGTCGAAGCGGGTCAGTTGCCGCACGTGCAGGCCGAGCGCGGTGGCCTGGAGGGTCAGGTGGGCCATCGCCTGACCGAGGTCGTACGCGGCCCGTTCGGCGTCGCCGCCGGTGTGCGCGCCGACCACCAGGGTCGCGGCGTGTCGAGCCCACCCCTGGTCGCCGGCCGGAAGATTGATCAGGATCCGCTTCCAGGTGTCGTCGTCCCGGTGGCCGAGGGCGAACCGCCAGGGCTGTTCGTTGTCGGTCGACGGCGCCCAGCGTGCCGCCTCCAGCAGCGAGGCTGCCTCGTCCGGGGTCAACTCGGCGCTCGGGTCGAAGGCGCGTGGGCTCCAGCGGAAGGCGAGCAGCGGCGTGAGATCGGCCATGGGTGAAGTGTTCCCGATGGGCGATTCGCCGCCTTGGTCGCATCGGCCAAATGTGGGCAAGACCACCCATAACGGGATGAAGATCAGGGCGTTCCCGCGCTAGGACTGCCCGACGGATCGGGGCTCGGGGGCGCCGCGATGTCGAGCGGGTCGCGGTCGACGACCACCGGCCCCGCCAACTGCACGGTGGCCGGTGCCGCACCCGGCGGTGCGGCAAGTCTCAGCGTCCCGGCCTCGGTCCGTACACCGGTCGGTGTGCCGTCCCGGTCGTAGCAGTAGATGCCCACGTCCAGCGGGGCGTTGAGCGACGCCGAGGTGGAGTCCACCGAGTAGCAGGTGCCGGTGAGGCCCTCGGGTGGGTTGGCGGACGCCACCGCCAGTGGTGAGCGGCGGTCGGTGAGCACGTCCAGCCAGTCGGTGAGCAGGTGCTGGATCCGGGGGTCCGCCCGGCGCGGGATCGCGTCGTCGCGCTCACCGAGGCGTACACAGCTCGCCGGCTCCGGTCGGCCGGCCGAGGGCAGGGCGCACTGGAACAGCCCGTCGCTCGTGGCGGCCATCGAGATGTCGGCGGTGCCACCCAGCGCGCCGCCCGGCACGTCGACCCGCCAACTGCCGTCGTTCGCGCTGGTGAACGCGATGGTGCGGGCCGGCTTGCCCGTCTCGGCGTACACGTACTGCGCCACCAGGTGGCGATCCTGGGCGGCTGCGGCAAGCGTGGCCAGCTCGTCGCGCGCGGCGTCCACCGCGACCGGCCCCGGATCGGCGGGCGGCGGGGTCGGCGGCTGCGCGTCGGTGCAGGCGAGCAGCAGGGCGGGCAGGGCGAACACGAGCGGCCCGAGCACGCGGCCGGCCGAGCGGGTGAGGACGGGCACCGGCCCATTCTGGTGGGTGCGGGCGGTCGGGTGCGACCTGCGCGTACCGGTTCGTGTCGGCGTGTCGGACGTGGCCGTTTCGGCGTACCGCCGGAGCTGGTGGGACCGGCCCGGCCGGCCCCGCGCGGGCCGGATGGTGGGATCACCTGACCCGGGGTCGTTACCCGCCGGATACCCTCAAGGGGTCTGACACGCGCCGCCGGCCCCGGTTCCGGCGGCGTCGGCACGCTCAGGGTCGCTGGGAGGGAGTGCACAGTCGTGGCACTCGTGGTGCAGAAGTACGGCGGGTCCTCCGTCGCCAACGCCGAGCGGATCAAGCGGGTGGCCGAGCGCATCGTCGACGCCCGCAAGGCCGGCGACGACGTGGTGGTGGTGGTCTCCGCGATGGGGGACACCACCGACGAGCTGCTGGACCTGGCCAACCAGGTCAGCCCGCTGCCGCCGGGCCGCGAGCTGGACATGCTGCTCACCGCCGGGGAGCGGATCTCCATGGCGTTGCTCGCCATGGCCATCCACAACCTGGGGTACGAAGCCCGCTCGTTCACCGGCTCGCAGGCCGGCGTGATCACCACCTCGGTGCACGGCCGCGCCCGGATCATCGACGTCACCCCCGGGCGGCTCAAGGGCGCGCTCGACGAGGGGTCGGTAGTCATCGTGGCCGGCTTCCAGGGTGTCTCGCAGGACACCAAGGACGTCACCACGCTGGGCCGGGGCGGCTCGGACACCACCGCCGTGGCGCTCGCCGCGGCCCTGCACGCCGACGTGTGCGAGATCTACACCGACGTGGACGGCATCTTCACCGCCGACCCACGGATCGTGCCCAACGCCCGACACATCCGGCAGATCACCTACGAGGAGACGCTGGAGCTGGCCGCGTGCGGCGCGAAGGTGCTGCACCTGCGTAGCGTGGAGTATGCCCGGCGGGCGGGGTTGCCGATCCACGTCCGTTCGTCATACTCGACCAACACCGGCACGATGGTCACCGGATCGATGGAGGACCCTTCCGTGGAGCAGGCACTGATCACCGGGGTCGCACACGACCGCAGCGAGGCCAAGATCACGATCGTCGGGGTGCCCGACGAGCCGGGTGCCGCCGCGCGGATCTTCGACACCGTCGCCGGTGCCGAGATCAACATCGACATGATCGTGCAGAACGTCTCCACCGAGGGCACCGGCCGGACGGACATCTCGTTCACCCTGCCCAAGGCCGACGGTCCGACCGCGATGGCCGCGCTCAGCAAGATCCAGGAGCCGGTCAAGTTCAAGGGCCTGCTCTACGACGACCACGTCGGCAAGGTCTCCCTGATCGGCGCCGGCATGCGCTCGCACCCCGGTGTGGCCGCCGGCTTCTTCGCCGCGCTCGGTGCCGCCGGGGTCAACATCGAGATGATCTCCACCTCCGAGATCCGGGTCTCCGTGGTCTGCCGGGACACCGACCTCGACGCCGCCGTCCGCGCCATCCACGACGCGTTCGAGCTGGGCGGCGATACCGAAGCCGTGGTCTACGCGGGGACAGGTAGGTAGCGCCGATGTCGGCGCTGCCCACCCTCGCCGTGGTCGGAGCGACAGGTGCCGTCGGTACCGTCATGTGCGAGCTGCTCTCCGGGCGCCGCAACGTCTGGGGTGAGATCCGGCTCCTCGCCTCCGAACGCTCGGTCGGAAAGCGGGTGCGCTGCCGAGGTGAGGACGTCGTCGTCCAGGCGCTGACCCCGGAGGCGTTCGACGGGGTCCACGTGGCGATGTTCGACGTGCCCGACGAGGTCTCCGCCGAGTGGGCGCCGATCGCCGTCGCCCGCGGCGCGATCGCCGTCGACAACTCCGGCGCGTTCCGGATGGACCGGGCCGTCCCGCTCGTCGTTCCGGAGATCAACCCCGAGCAGGTCCGCGAGCGGCCCCGGGGCATCATCGCGAACGCCAACTGCACCACCCTCGCGATGATCGTCGCCGTGGCGCCCCTGCACCGCGAGTACGGCCTGCGGGAGCTGGTGCTCGCCTCCTACCAGGCGGTCTCCGGTGCCGGCCAGGCCGGCGTGGACATCCTGCACGACCAGCTCACCAAGGTTGCCGGGGACCGCGCGCTCGGATCGCGCACCGGCGACGTCCGCCAGGCGGTCGGCGACGACCTCGGCCCGTTCCCGGCTCCACTGGCGCTCAACGTGGTGCCCTGGGCCGGCTCAGCAGCCGACGACGGCTGGTCGTCGGAGGAGATGAAGATTCGCAACGAGTCGCGGAAGATCCTCGGTCTGCCCGACCTCAAGGTGTCCGCCACCTGCGTCCGGGTGCCGGTGGTCACCGCCCACTCGGTGGCCGTGCACGCCGTCTTCGGCACCGAGGTCGACGCCGAGGGCGCCCGCGAGGCACTGCGCAACGCGCCAGGGGTGATCCTGGTCGACGACCCCGCCGCCGGGGAGTTCCCGATGCCGATCGACGCGGTCGGCACCGACCCGTCCTGGGTCGGCCGGATCCGCCGCGCGCTGGACGACCCCCGCGCCCTCGACTTCTTCGTCACCGGCGACAACCTCCGCAAGGGCGCAGCCCTCAACACAGCCCAAATAGCAGAACTCCTAGCCAAAGAGCTAAGAACCCCCTAACCCCGCCCCGCCCTGCCCGCCCGCGCCCGCGCCCCGCCATCGCGGTCCGCGCCCCGCCTCGCGCCTCGCGTCCCGCCATCGCGGTCGATCATGGAGTTGTGGTGGGTGAATTATCCAGCTCTAAGCCTTTTGCGGGGCACCACAACTCCTTGATCGACGCCGGCGGGGGTCGGGGGCGGGGGGGTGTGGGGTGGGTCAGGCTGCGGAGAGGAGGACTCCGTCTCGGCCCTGGCGTTTTACCGCGTACAGGGCCTGGTCGGCTCTCTTCAGAGTGCGGTCGGGCGTTTCGCCGGGGTGGGGTAGTGCGACGCCCACGCTGATCGTGCGGCCGATGCGTCGGGCCGCCTCGGTCAGCCGTTCGGCGATCCGGACCGCCTCCTCGGGGCGGCTCACCTCGATCACCGCGACGAACTCGTCACCGCCGATCCGGTACAGCTCGTCGCCGTGCCGGAGCGCCTCCTCCAGCGCGCGGGCCAACCCGACAAGCACCCGGTCGCCGGCCTGGTGCCCGTACGTGTCGTTGACGATCTTGAAGCCGTCCACGTCGATCGCCAGCAGCGCCGTACGCCCCGGCGTCGCCGCCGCGATCCGCTGCCCGAACGGGCCGGTGTGCCGCAACCCGGTCAGCGGGTCGGAGCTGGCCTGCTCCCGTAGTCGGGCCAGCGTGCGGAGCCGGTCGAGGTTGGTCCAGGCCTGCCCGGCGAGCAGTTCCATCAGGCTGACCGTGGTCGGGTCCGGGCGCAGGGCGCGTTCGTCGGCGACCAGCAGCACCCCGCCGGCCTCCGGCGGCCCGACCGGTACGGCGACAAGCGTCTGCACCCCCGCCCGGGTCAGCGGCCGGTAGTCCTCGGTCGGCGGATGCCCCGCCTCGCCCAGCGTGTATCCGGCGCCGTACCGGTGTGCCCGGTCGACCATCCGGTCCAGGGCGGCCGGACCGGCCTCGGTCAGCTCGGCGCGGATCCGGGTCTCCAGGTCGTTCGGCGTCACCGGGGATGGGCTGAGCTGGTCGGCGAGCAGGAACACCGCGGTGGAGAGGGTGGAGACCTCCCGGGCGGCGCGGGCCGCCGCGCCCATCAGCTCGGCCTCGGTGAGCGCGGTGGCGAGTGCGGCGGTGTGCCGGAGCAGCTTCTCGCTGCGGCTCTCCTCGGGTGGGCCGCCGAGTGCGGCGATCCGCGCGCCGAGCCGGTCGGCCAGCCGCTGCGTCGTCTCGCGCCACAGCTCCAGGTCGGCTGGCTCACTCCACTGCAGGTCGAGCACGCCGATCGCCCGGCCCGCCGGGTCCAGCACCGGTACGCACAGCTCGGCGGTCACGTCCGGGCGTACCGGAAGGTAGTCCGGGTCGACTGTCACGTCCGCAACGACGGCGGGGCTGCCGGTGGCGTACACCCGCCCGACGATGCCGCTTCGTGCCGGCACGGTCGCGAAGACCTGCCACGCCCCGGTCGCCGCGACGCAGCGCAGGCGGTCGTGGACCGCGAGCAGCACGGAGATGGTCGCGGGGGTGTGACGGGACAGCGCGGTGACCGTCCACCGACAGGCTTCCGCCACGCTCGACGCCATCGGGAGGTGGACGGTGACGTCACGGATGACTCGCTGATGATCCACTCGCACGTCGTTCCAGGTAGGGGAGGGGCCCGGCCGGCGCCGAGCCGCGCGATCAAGCGTACTCACGGCGGCGGGGACGGCCGGGCTTCGTACACACGTGCTATCCACAGGCTGTGGACACAGCCTGTGGGCGGTGTCATCGGGCGTGGCAGTTGACGATTCCGCTTGCGCCTGCCAATAATAGTTGGCATGAGCCAAGGTGAGCTATGGGTGAGCTGAGCGGTGATCGGCTGGTCGAGGTCCTCGCCGCGCTGGCCAGCCCGCACCGACTGCGGGTGCTCGCCGCACTGACCGGCGGACGTGTCTACGTCTCACAGCTCGCCCGCGATCTGGGCATCAGCCGCGCACTGCTGCAGGTGCACCTGAAGAAGCTGGAGAAGGCCGGGCTGGTCACCGCGCACCTGGAGTTGTCCGAAGACGGCAAGGCACTCAAGTACTACGAGACGACGCCGTTCTCGTTGCACCTCACGCCCAACGTGGTGGCGGCCGCCGCCACGACCCTGAGCACCGCCGGAGACGGCGATGCCGTACCGAATGGACACAGTTAGATGGACGTCACCGCCTCGGTCTTCCTCGTCGTCGTCGCCGCCCTGATCATCTCGGGTGTCTGGTATGCGGGCGTCCGCACACGAACCGCGCTGGCGGGCGAGCTCCAGCGGCAGTACGCCGAGCAGGCCGCCGAGACGCAGCGCCTGCTCGCCGACGTGAGCGCGCAGTTGACCGACCTGAACCGGCGCACCGCGGACATGCAACGCATCCTCAAGGACGCCGAATGACCACCCTCAGCCTCAGCCCGCCGGTCACGCTGCTCAACGTCCCCAACGCCATCACCGCCGTACGCACGGCCGGTGCCGTCGGGCTCGCCGTGGCGGCGCTGAGTCACCGCAGCGCGCACCTGCTGATCGCCGCCTACCTGGTCTACTGGATCGGCGACATCCTCGACGGTGTCGCCGCGCGGGCGCTGGGCCAGGAGACGCGTACCGGAGCGGTCTTCGACATCGTCGCGGACCGTGCCTGCACGTCGGCCTGTGCCGCCGCGCTGATCGTGCTGCGGCCGGCCACGGCCCTGCCGATCGCGGTGTTCCTGGTCCAGTTCATGGTCATCGACCAGTTGCTGAGCCTGATGTTCCTGCGGTGGCCACTGCTCAGCCCGAACTACTTCGCCAGCGTCGACCACCGCATCTACCTGTGGAACTGGTCTCCCCCGGCGAAGGCGCTGAACACCGCCGCGGTGGTGCTGCTGGCGATCTTCGCGCCGATGGCCGTGGCCGTCACGTTCGCCCTCGCGGTCGCCGCGGTGAAGGTCGTCTCGTTGATCTGCGCCGCCAGGCTCCCGGCGGGCCTTCCACCCACCCGGCCATGATCGCCGTCCTGATGGCTGCGGCCGTCGGGCTGCTGTCGGCCTTCCTGCCGTTCACCCCGGCCGAGCCGTACCTGATCGCGGCCGTGACGACGACAAGCACGCCGCCCGTGGCGCTCGGCGTGGCCGCCGCTGCCGGTCAGACCGTCGGCAAGGTCCTGATCTTCCTCGGTGCGCGCGGCGCGATCCGTTCGACGTGGCTGCGACAGCGGCTCAGCGGACGTCCGACCACCGCGCCGCGGCAACCGGGCCGACTGGGCACGATGTTGGCGCGTCCGAAGGCGGCCGGAGCGCGACTCGTCGAGGTGCTGGAACGCCCCCGCCAGTCCAACGGCATGCTCCTGGTCAGCGCCGTCACCGGCCTTCCACCGCTGCTGGCCGCCAGCGTCTACCTGGGACGCACACCCATGCGCCCGGCCGCCTTCGCCCTGACGTGCCTGCTGGGCCGGGCGATCCGCTTCGTCACGATCGCGCTGGCCCCGCAGCTCGCCGGCTACTGAAACGGTGCCAGGGCCGATCTGGTCACCCCCGCAACTGCGCGCCCCGGCGATAGCGTGAAGCCCTCGACACCGAGGAGGCGAGCCGCCCATGCTCATCGCTCAGCTCAGTGATCCCCATTTGACCACCGGTCTGCTCGCCGCCGCGCCGGCCGCCGGGCTGCACCGTGCGCTCGGCCGGGTGCTGGCGTTGCGGCCCCGCCCCGACTGCGTGGTGATCACCGGTGACCTGGTCGATCACGGCCGGCCGGACGAGTACGAGGCGCTGCGCGAGCTGATCGGCCGGTTCCCGCTGCCGGTCTACCTGGCCCCCGGCAACCACGACGACCGTGAGGCACTGCTCGACGCCTTCGGGGGCACACCGTGGCTCGGCGGCGGCTTCTCCGCCTATTACCACGTCGACCACGAGGCGGCGACTGTCGTGGTGCTCGACTCGCTCGTCGCCGGCAGCGACGGCGGCCAACTCGGCGAGGAACAGCTCGGCTGGCTCGACGGGGTGCTGGCCGGGCGACCCGAGGTGCCCGCCGTGCTCTGCCTGCACCACCCGCCCGTCGCGGTCGGCATCCCCGTGGCCGACACCATCCGCCTCGCCGACGGTGACGCGCTCGCCGAGGTGATCAGGCGACACCCGCACGTCGTCCGGGTAGCCGCCGGCCACCTGCACCGCCCGGTCACCACCGGGTACGCGGGCACGGTGCTCACCGTGGCACCCAGCACGTGGAGGCAGGCCACGCTCACCATGAGCGCCGACGACCAGATCGGTTGGGTCGAGGAGCCAACCGCCTTCCTGCTGCACCTGGTCGAGGCGGGTGGCTGCGTGACACACACCGTGCAGGTGAGCCACTCGGCCGGTCAGACCTGCACGTCCTGAGGACGCCGTCGTGGTGCTCTGGTACGTCGCGTACGGCTCGAACATGCACGCCGCCCGCCTGGCGTGGTACATCGGTGGCGGCTGCCCGCCCGGTGGGAGGCGGACGTACCCGGGCTGCCGCGACCGGCGCCCACCGAGCCGGTCGGTCCCGGTGTCGCTGCCCGGCGGGATCTACTTCGCCGGCGAGTCCCGCGCCTGGACCGGAGGCATGGCCTTCTACGATCCGCACCTGCCAGGCCAGGCCGCGGCCCGCGCCTACCTGGTCACCAGGGAGCAGTTCGCCGACATCGCCGCCCAGGAGATGTACCGCCCGGCGGGTGCCGCCGACCTGGTCCCGGACCTGATCCCCGCGACCGACGCCGCGATCGAGGTGGCCGTCGCCAGCGGGCGGGCGACACTCGGCCCCGGGCGGTACGAGACGTTGGTCTGCCCCGGCAGCCACGGCGGCGTCCCCCTGCTCACCTTCACCGCGCCCGAGGGGGCGTCGGCCGTGCGGTGCCGGCCACCCGCGCCCAGCTACCTCGGCATGATCGCCCGCGGTCTGCGTGAGGCACACGGCTGGCCAGCCGAGCGGATCACCAGCTATCTGGCCGCCCGACCCGGTGTGGCCGATGCTTGGCCGCCCGACGCCGTCGCCGCCCTGGTCACCGAGGCGTTGGCCGCCGGCTGACCCGTTGGCCGCGGGCTGACCCGTTGGGTCGGTTGGCCCGTTGGGTCGGTGGCCGTCAACCGAGCAGGAACTCGCGCAGCGCGGGAGCCAGCGTTGCCGGCGGCACGTCGTGGTAGCCACCGTCGAGGCTGATGGACCGGCCGCCCGGAACCGCCTCGGCCGCGGCCCCACTCGCGTCCCGCAGCCACTGTGGACTGCCGGTGCTGTGCACGGTGAGCGTCGGCACGGTGATGGCCGCCAGCCGGTCGGCCGGCAGTCGCCCCCCGGCGGTGACGATCGAGTCGTACACCAGGGTGTGCGCGATTGCGGTAAGCCCGCCCCACATCTGTTGCGACCGCATCCTGGTGATCTCCTCCGCCGGCAGCCCCACCGAGTCGCTGAGGAAGAGCTGCACCGCGCCGTCCCTGTCGTCGGCGGCGATCAGCTCGATGAGGCGCGCGGTGAGATCCCTCCAGACGCCCACGTGCGGACCGACCTGGAACGGTGGCTCGAACAGGGCCAACCTGGTCACCGGAAGGCCCTGCGCGGTGGCGAGGGCGGACAGCACCGCGCCGGAGGAGATCCCGTAGACGGCGGCGGAGCCACCGGCCGCCGCGATCAGGGCCGCCAGGTCGTCGATCTCGCGACCGATCTCGTAGGGCGCGGTGTCGCCGCTGAAGCCCCGCCCTCGGCGGTCATAGCCGAAAGCGGTGAAATCCGGTGCCAACGCCGCGGCCAGCTCGCGAGTCGCACCACGATCACTGAACGCGCCGCCGACCAGGACGATCGCGGGCCCGGTGCCGGACCGTTCGAACGCGATGGGCGTGCCGTCCGCCGATCGCACCTGCTCCACCGTCGGTGTCGTCTCGCTCACGATGCTGCCTCCGTCCGCGCTCACCATCCCGTCCTTTCTAGACCCTGGGTACGACGATGTCTGCCAGACCGCGGTAACCGCCTGTCGCAGGCGTACCCGCAGCTCCGGGTCGACCCGGCGGCGTCCGGATGAGAGGCTGTCGGGGCAGGCGGCCATCCCCTAACCGCCGCCAACCGCGACCCTTACGACGGTGTCGCGCGGCGGCCCGGTCGACCCAGCGGCCGGGCCCCGCGGGCACCGATTCTCACAAGGAGATCCATGTACATAACCGGGATGCGACGGGCCGCTGTTGGCCTGACCGCGCTCGCGGTGGCCGCGTTCGGTGCGGTCGCCACCAGCCCTGAGCAGGCCGACGCACGACCGAAGCCAGTCGACGTCACCCTGCTGGCCCTCAACGACTTCCACGGCAACCTCGAACCGCCGACCGGGTCCAGTGGCACCATCGCCGGGCAGACCGCGGGCGGCGTCGAATACCTGGCGACCCACCTGGCCGAGCTGCGCGCCGCCGCCAAGAAGAAGAACACCATCACCGTCGCCGCCGGCGACCTGATCGGCGCGTCCCCGCTGCTCTCCGCCGCGTTCCACGACGAGCCGACAATCGAGGCGCTGAGCATGGCCGGGCTGGACTACGCCAGCGTCGGCAACCACGAGTTCGACGAGGGCGCCGCCGAGCTGCTGCGAATCCAGAACGGCGGCTGCCACCCGGTGGACGGCTGCGCCGACGGCACCCCCTACCGGGGCGCCGGCTTCAAGTACCTGTCCGCGAACGCATTCAAGACCGCCACCGGCAAGCCGCTGCTGGCACCGTACGCGATCCACAGGGTGCAGGGCGTCAAGGTCGGCTTCATCGGGATGACCCTGGAGGGCACTCCGCAGATCGTGAGCCAGCAGGGCGTCGCCGGCCTCACCTTCGCCGACGAGGCGGACACCGCCAACCGGTACGCTCGTGAGCTGCGCCGCAAGGGCGTACAGGCGATCGTCGTGCTGCTGCACGAGGGCGGCACCCAGGCGGCGACCGGTGGCATCAACGACTGCGTCGGCATGACCGGGCCCATCGTGGACATCGCCAACCGGATGGACCCGTCGATCGACGTGGTGGTCAGCGGGCACACCCACCAGGCGTACAACTGCGACATCAACGGCAAGCTGGTCACCAGCGCCAGCTCGTTCGGTCGCCTGGTCACCGACATCGACCTCAAGATCGACCGCCGGTCCGGTGACGTCGTCTCCGCCGCCGCGAACAACGTCGTGGTCACCCGCGACGTGGCCAAGGACCCGAAGCAGACCGCACTGATCAACCACTACAAGACGGTGCTCGGCCCGGTCGCCGGCCGCCAGGTCGGCGTGACCAGCCAGGCGATCACCCGGAGCCAGGAAACCCTCTTCGGTACGAGTCTGGGCGAATCCCCACTGGGCAACCTGATCGCCGACGCCCAACTCGCCGCCACCGACGACGAAGAGGGCGCGGTCGCCGCCTTCATGAACCCCGGCGGGGTCCGGGCCGACCTCGACGCCGGCCCGGTCACCTACGAGGAGGCGTTCACGGTGCAGCCGTTCACCAACAACCTGGTGACACTGGACCTGACCGGCGCACAGCTCTACTGCGTCCTGGAACAGCAGTTCGTCACCAACCGCACGCTGTACCCGTCGTCGACCGTGGGCTATGTGGTCGACCCGAACGGCACCACCGGCACGGTGGCCGACCCGTGCGCCGGCACCCGTGTGGTCCGGGGCAGCCTCACCCTCGGCGGGACCGCCGTCGACACCGCCGCCACCTACCGGGTGACGGTGAACAACTTCCTGGCCGGCGGAGGCGACGGCTTCAGCGCCCTCACCGGCGGGACCAACCAGGTCACCGGCCAGATCGACCTGGACGCGTTCGTGGCGTACCTGACCGCCCAGTCGCCGGTCGCCGCACCGACGCTGGACCGCATCCGCACCACCGCCGAGGTTCCCGCCGCCTGACGGCCGACCCCGCGATCATCGGGCCCCGGAGCACCCGCTCCGGGGCCCGACCCGTTCTCGACGTTGTCTGCGGTGCCCGCGTTCGTGCGGTGCCCGTGCTCGTGTGGTGCCCGTGCTCGTGCGGTGCCCGTGCTCGTGCGGTGCCCGTGCCCGTGCTCGTGCGGTGCTCGTGCCCGCGCCCGCACCGCGCCCGCCGGGGCGCCGGGGCGCCGAGACGCGGGGGTGTTCGAGGTCAGACTGGGGTGGGGGCGGGGGCGGGGGATGCCGGGGCGGTGGTCGCGAGGCCGTCCTGTTCGGCGCTGAGGAGCCGGCGCAGGGAGAGCGCGACCAGCGAGGCGACCAGGCAACCGCCGACCACCGTCGCCACCCAGACTCTGCCGTCGGCGGCGCCGATGAGTGGGCCGGCTGTCACCGGGCCGATCACGCCGCTGATTCCGAAGATCATCGAGCTCATCGCGTTGTACCGACCGCGTAGCTCGTCCGTGGCCAGCGCGTTGGTCAGCGCGGGCATCACCGGCGACAGCATCGTCTCGCCGAAGCCGAAGATCGCCGAGCAGGCCACCACGCACACGGCGGCGAGCAGGGCACTTTCGCGGGTGACCAGGCCGGCCGCGCCGAGGACCAGCCAGGCGGCGGCGAACACCGCCCCCACCACGGCGAGCGCCCGGGTGCGGCTGCGCCCCTCGATCCGGCGGATCACCAGCAGTTGCGCGAGCACGATCATCAGGGTGTTGGCCGCGAGCGCCCAGGCCACGACCCGGGGGTTCACCTCGACCACTCGCACCGCGTACGCGGCGAAGCCCACCTCGACCTGCGCGTAGCCGCAGGTGGTGAGGACCAATCCGAAGATCACCAGCCGTCGGAACGGGCGGTCGCGGAGCACGGTCAGGTAGCCGCCGGGTGATGGTTCGTCGACGCCGCGACGGCTGCCGAGTCGGTGACCCACGCCGGGCAGGGTGAGCAGGATCAGCGCCGGCAGTAGGTAGGTCACCGCGTCCAGTAGGTAGATCGCCTGGAAGGTGCCCGGCCGGGCGGTGTCGACGATCGCGCCGGAGGTCATGCCACCGATGCCGATACCGAGATTGAGCAGGGCGAAGTTCAGCCCGAAGACGCGTTGCCGCTCGCCGTCGTCGGTCAACGACGCGAGGATCGTGTTCTGCCCGGACCAGATCGCCGAGCTGCCGATGGCGATCACCGTCATCACCAGCAGGGCCGAACCGGTCGAGTGGACCAGTGCGAGCGAGCCGGTGCCGACCGCCTCGATCAGCAGGCAGGGCACCACCACCCGGCGGGCGCCGATCCGGTCGATGAGCGTCCCGCCCAGCGGCGACAACGCCAGGGTGACCACGCCGTACCAGCCGATCACCAGCCCGGCGCGGGCGTCGGTGAGCCCACGTACGTCGGTCAGGTAGATGAACAGGAACGGCAGGGTCAGACCGCGCCCGATCGCCGACAGCAGGGTGCCGAGCAGGATCCGGCGGGCTTCCGTTCGGCGGGGCAGGGCACGACGCAGCATGTCCGGCATTCTGTTCGCCAGGTGTGACAGCACGCGAACCGTTTTGGCCGCGCCCAGCCGTCGCCGGAGGCGTCAGGTGACCAATCCCACGATGATCCATTCGGTTTGGTGGCGTCCGTCGGTGTCCGCCGGGTCTGCGATGCTGGCCCGATGACCGGCACCTGGCGACATCTGCCCGCTCCCGCCCGCGCCATCGCGGTGACCGCCACCGCGGCCGTCGCCGCCGCCCAGGCACGCGACGGTCAGGCGTACGAGGAGGCGATCGGTGACCTTGCCGCCGACGAGCGTTCCGGCCTGGTGCTCGGCGCGGTGGTCCGATTGCTGCTCGAGGAGAGTCATCCGGAGGGGCTGACCGGCGACGACATCCGTCAGGTGCTGACCCGCTGCGTGCAGGGCGCGGCGCGGTGGCGTTCGGACGTGGACCCGCACGTGGTGCTCGTCCTGCTGGCCGGCGCCCTCGGCGTGTACGACCCCGAGAGCGACGAGTCGCCTCCGGACGCGTCGGCGCTGGCCCGGCACGCCCCGCTCCTGGTGGCCGACCTGTTGGCAACGACAAGCGTGCCGTTGAACGACTACCTGGCGGCCGCGTTCGCCGAGATCGAGCGCACCGAACGACAGGACTGACCGGCGGAGGCGGCCGCCTCAGCGTCGCGGCCGCCCGCCGTGCGTCCGGCGGCCGAGGCCCCCCACCTGCCTGTGGTGCGTCCGGCGGCCGAGGGCCCTGACCTCGGTGTCGGCTGACCGCCGTACGTCGCGCGGCCAAGGCCCAGCCGCCTCGGTCGGTTCGGCGTCATCGAAGCGGTGGCGGGGTGGCGTCAGGCCGAGTCGGCGAGCCGGTGCGCCACGACCTCCAGATACTCCGCCGGGATCCGTACCGTGCCGTCGGTGGCTCGGTTGTGCGTACGCGCCAGCTTGACCAGGTCGGCGTGCAGTTGCGGTCGCCGTTCCTCGGGCAGCGCCTCGAACGCCTTCAACGTCGGCCCGTAGTTGGCCCGGAAGAAGTCGGCGAACTCCTCGGGTGTGCCGAAGCGGAAGACGAACTCCCGGCGTACCGTCCGCAGGTCGCCCACGGCCCCGCCGAGCAACTCGCGGACCCGGGCCTCGTCGCCCCACTCGACGGGCGCGCGTAGCCCCGGCGGTGGCGGCACGTGCCGCGCCACCGTGCGGAACAACTCGCCGATGAATCCCTGGGGCGTCCACGAGGCCAGCGCCACCGTGCCGCCTGGGCGGCAGACCCGGACCAGCTCGGCAGCCGCCCGCTGCTGGTCCGGGGCGAACATCACGCCGACGACGGAGAGCACCGCGTCGAAGGTCCCGTCGGGATGCGCCAGGTGCTCCGCGTCGCCGGTCACGAAGGCGACCGGGAGCCGCTCCGCCGCCGCCCGCTGACGACCCCGTTCCAACAGCCCGGGTACGTAGTCGACGCCGGTCACGACGCAGCCGCAGCGGGCGGCGGCGATGGCGGCGTTGCCGGAGCCGGTCGCCACGTCCAGCACGAGGGCACCGGCCGACAGGTCGGCCGCCGTCACCAGCGACTCGGAGATCGGATGGATGAGGGCGGCGACCGCACCGTAGTCGCCGCTGGCCCAGGTCACCTGCTGGCGTGTCTTCACGGCGTCGAAGTCGAGTGCGGTGGTCATCTGCGTCCCCCTCAGACGGTAGTGGTGCAGCCGACACTAGGTGGCTGACCGCCTCGGGGGATCGGCAGAAGTACCTATGTTGGCGGTGGTTTCGGCAGGCAGGGCACGCTCAGTCCTGGTTCCAGGTGTCCGTCTCAAGTGTCGACGGCGCACCCTCTCGGGCCACCTGACCGGTGGCGAGCGTCCGGCCGGACGCGTCGAGCGCCTCGACGACGAGGCCCGGCACGGAGTGGGGCACGGTCAACACCACCCCGCAGCCGCTGACCGCAGTCGTCCGCGCGCGCCCGTCCTGCACCACTCGTACCTGGGTGGCTGCCGCCGGCGTCACCACCAGCAGGGACCGCTCGCCCTCGCCGCCGCCGACGTCGTTGCCGATCGACACAACCAGGATGCTCGCGGGGTCGGTCGGGTCCGTCGGGACGGTGAAGGTGGCGCTGGTGCCGACCACGCCGTCGGGCCGTGGCTGATCGAGGTCGATCGTCACCTCGCCGGCCCAGCCGCCGCCGGCCGCGGGAGCAGCCAGGACCGTCGCCTTGCCGCTGTACAACGAGTGCCCGTCGGCGCCCGGCGATCCGCCGGCGGCGCGGGCGGGGAGGCCGGCGACCTGCCCGCCCCAGACCGCGCTCGGCAGGGCGGTCAGTCGGTACCCCTCCGACTTGGCGTACGACGACAGCAGCGGTCGGGCGCGCCGCTCCGGGACAGCGCCGCGTACGCGGGACATCGCGGTCGCGAACTGCGCGTCGGTGATCGGCTCGGGCGCCAGCGAACCCGGACCCGGGGTTGTCTTGCGCGTCACCGCGCCGCAGTCGACCCGCCACCACTCGGGCCGCTGGGTCTGCGGGGTACGGATCAGGTAGGACCCGGTCGGCTCCGGGGTCCACCGGAACGCCCTGCCGTTGGGCAACGGTGAGGTGAGGAAGACACACCCGGCGGGTGCGATCGCCACGTGGATGGACGTTGGGGCGTCCAGGGCGAGGCTCTCGTAGGGTTGCAGGCCGTCGCCGAAGCTGTGTACGGCGGCGGGGCTGGCCAGCTTGTCGGCGTCGGCACCCTCGTCGGCGACCAGCCACACGGAGGGGCCCGACCAGTCGGTGGCCGGCTCGGGCCGGTCACGGACGAAGGCCGCGAGCGCGATCCGCCGGCCGCCGATGTCGTCGACGAACAGCACCTTCACCGTGGTCGGCGTGTCCAGCACGTTCAACGGCAACGTCACCCGGGGAAAGCCTCCCCGGCGCTGCGCGGCCAACAGGAGTTCGGAGAGCTGGCGGACATAGCCGCTGTCCTGGCCGACGACGCCGCGCGGTGGCGACTGGAGGAGTTTGTCCGACCAGGCCAGCGCGGGTGCGATGGACTCGGTCGCGGCTGCCGGTGGCGGTTGGGTGGTTCGGCCCGGGTCGGCGATCGCGAAGGCCGCTCCGCCCAGGCAGACCACCAGAGCGAGGGCCAGCCCATTGCGGCGGCGCTGCCGGTCCCGTCGGTAACGCGCCCTGGCTCGACCGTACGGATCCGGCTGCGGGGTCAGGGTCCTGCCCAGCTCGGCCAGGGCCCGGCCCAGTTCCTCGTCGACAGTCATGGTGTTGCCCCCGTCATCGTCGTCGTCCCGGTCGGTACTGGATCGGCCGCCGCTGAGGCCGTCGTCGGCACCTCTGCCGGCGACGACGCGTCCGACGCCAGTGCCAGACGCAGGCGTGCCAGACCTCTCGACGCCCGGCTCTTGACCGACCCCACCGAGCAGCCCAGGGCGGCGGCGACCGCCACCTCCGGCAGATCGACCACGTACCGGAGCACGATCACGGCCCGGGTGCGGGGCGTCAGCTCCCGCATCGCCTCGTACAGGGCGTGTCGTTCGGTCACCGCCTCCGTCATGTCCCGGGTGGACCGGTCCGGCAGGATCGACGTCACCACCTCGTGCACCCGGTGGCGGCGCCAACTGCTGATGTGGTGGTTGATCATGACCCGTCGCAGGTACGCCATCGGGTCGTCGACCCGACGCCACCGACGCATCACCTTCACCAGCGCCGACTGCACCAGATCCTCGGCATCCTGCGCCGACCCGGTGAGGTGGTACGCCACGCGCAGGAGATCCATGTAGCGCGTCTCGACGAACTCTCGGAAATGCTCGTCGTCAACTGCCATCAGCCCCCGCCTTGGTTGGTTACCCATCACGACTCCGTCGAGGGTCGATAGGTTGAAGGCCGGCCGCGGACACGTCGTGAAATTCCAGCACCTCACGGCACTCGACGCGGGCGGCGCACTGTCGACCGCCCGGGATGAGCGCCGGCGGCTGGCTGGCCGGCCGACACCCGCACGTCCACGGTGATGCGTGGACGTGGGGCGCGAGCCGTCAGCCGTCGGCGTGAGCCTCGGCTGTCAGGGCTTGCTCGCGTGGAGGAAGACCGTCACGGTGTCCTCCCTGTCGAGGTCCACCAGCAGGCGACGGTAGGTGCCGTTGGGCCCCGGTGCCTCTTCGCTGATTCCGGAGACCCGCACAGCCGTCTCCGGGTGCCAGGTGTCTCCTCCGCCGACGTCGTCCTGCTTGGTGACGACGCGTAGCCCGGGGGTCAACCCGGCGGCGAAATCTCCGTCGGTCAGGAAGGTGTCGAGGGCCGCGCGAGGGATTCGGAACCTCGCCGACAGGTAGGTCTCCAGTCCGTTGCTCTGGGCGGCCGAGAGGAGCACCGTGCCAGGCGGGAAGGTCACGTGGGCGAAGGCTTCGACCTCCGACGCACTCGCTGGCCGCGGCGGCGACTGAAGCGAATCATCAAGATCCTCAAGCCCGGTCACGGCCACGAATCCACACGTGACCAAAGACAGCACGAGGCTCAGGCTGGCCAGGACGAGAGCGACAGTGGCCTTGCGGCTGGGCTTCGGCGCCGGCTGGTCGGACACCGGCAGCACGGTACGCCGCTGGGCGCTGGGGCGCGATGCTCGTCTAGGGCTGGACGTCGTTGGACAAGTTGATCCGGACCCCCGTGTTGCGGTATCCGGCGCGAGCGAAAGCGGCCGCCATAGGCGCATTACCCATGTCGGTGGTGGCGGTGATGCGCGACTCCCCGTTGGTCGCGTGCAGGCGGGTGATCTCGGCGAGCACCTCGTCCACGTAGCCGCGCCCGCGGAACTCCGGCACCACCCCGAGATAGCCGACGTTCACGTTGTACGGGGTCGCGGAGGGAATCGCCATGCCCGCCACCTCGCCCTCGCGCGTGTAGGCGATCCGCCACCACTCCCGCTTGCCCGGCGCCCTGAGATAGAAGTCCATCTCTTCGCGCGCGGTCGCGTCCACACCCTTGGCGGCCAGGTCCGCACGGGTCTGGGCATCCAGGCTGCCCTCGGCGATTCTCCTGAACAACCCGAGGAACTCCTCGTCGGATGCCTCGGTGAACCGCAACCTGCCGGCCGCGCCGGGCACCCCGTCGGCGGGTGCCCACTCGAACTGCAGCCGCTCCACCTCGCGGGTGAGGCCCGCCGCATGCGCCGACGCCCGCCGCCACTTGACGGCCGCCAAGGTGACCGGATCGTCACGCCAGCCAACGGTGACCTCGATCATGTACTGCACCGGCTCCGGGAACCCGGCCAGCGCGGCCCTGACCAGCGCGGCGGCGACGGCGACACGGTCGCCCACGGCTGGATCCACGTCGAGGCAGTCGAGCGCGACCGGATGCGGGCTGCCCTTCGGCCCCCACCACAGTGCCCGTCCCACGACCTCGCCGGCGCGCTCGGCGATCCATGTCCACTCCGGCCGGTACATGTCCTCGGCCAGGTCGGCCAGGTAACGGTCGGCGGGGATCCACCCAACAGGCTCGGTCACGATCCACGGGGTCACGCGGTCAAGGTCCGCGGGGGCGATAGCGCGGTAGGAGAACACGTGCAGAGGCTAGCGAAGCGAGGGCTCGCGTCTCACGCATGGCCCGGGGCGGGCTTCGGTTCCAGGATCTGCGGCACTCGTACGCGACCTGGCTGTGTCGGGCGGCGTACCGGTCAACGAGGTGGCGCGGGTCATGGGCACGAGCAGATTAGGTGCCGGCCTGGGTCGATGGGAAGAGCGCCGGGAGGAATGACAGAAGGCCAGGTGAGAGGCGATCTCACCTGGCCTTCTGGCCTCTGGTCGGGGGCCGGATTCGAACCGACGACCTCTTCGTCCCGAAGGAACCATCAACCGCCGATGAGCTGAGCAAACATCCCGTTTGACCTGTCCCAACGGTCCGTCAGCGTCCACCGGCGTCCGTCCTTGCTCGCGTCCGTCGTCACCCAGTTGGCCACCCAGGTGCCTGCGGCTATGCAGTGGCAGACGCAGCCGTAACAGTCCCATCGTCCTCAGCCTCCCGCATTTCAGCGACGGTCTCGTACTCGACCTGCCACACTGGCTTGTCGGTCGGGATCCACGCCGGTTGAGCGAGATTCGCCTCCGCAGCCGCCAGTCGCAGAGATGCGGTCACCACAAATTGGTGGCAGAACGTGAAGTCGTCACGGGTCGGGGCGTAGCCGCGTGGAGCCTTGTACTCCCGTCGCATGTCCCCAAACACAGACCTCGTCGGGGTCAAGCTACGGAACCTCTGGTACTCAGCGAAATCCAGTCCGAGCGAAACCATCCGCATCGCATCTTGCAGCGTCTTTGAAACCTCAGTCACTTGGGCGATTTGAGCCGCTAAGGTTGACGCGTCCCTCCCAGCGCCAAACCGGTCAGTCGCGAGCGGCCGCAACATCCTCTCGATCAGGCCCTCGGACATTGCACGATCGATCTTTCTGCCAAACATGAGTGGTGACGTAGCAAGGCCCCACGGCTTTGGCGAATGCGGGTCGAAGAGATCATTCAGCGCATCGACCAAAACTATCATCGCTGCTGTTTGGTCGCCAGCCTCGCTCGCTGCCTCAGCCTTTCGTACCAGATCACGAACTGGGGCTTGACTGATCACGTCCGCCATCGAAACAGTGTCGTAGTCGACGCCAAAGACCAAAATGGTGTTCGCCGCCATGAACGTGGCCGTGTCGGCCACTGCCATGTCGATGGTTGCAGGGTCGGGGCGAGCATCGTAGTGCTTGAGGTTGACGCGGGCTTTGTTCAAGCGCTTCATACCCTGTTGGACAGCAAGGTCGACACCATCCGGCAGGTGCGGGCTCAACGTCTCCCAGTACTTCTCGAAATTTGGAGAAGCCTTTGCTCCAAGACGGTCCGTGGCCAGGATCAAAAAACCCTCCACGGCGTCATGCAGCATAAGAAGGCTCGCTGACGATAAGGGCACCGGCAAGCGCGCCTGTTCGATGCCGAGAGTATGTAGGTAGCGGATGAACGCAAGGCGACGAAGAACGTCCTGATCGACCGGCATGTCAACCAACGTAGCGCCTCCTCCGCCTCACTGTCTGCCGCCGACCCGCCCTTCGGGGAGCGGGCCGCCGCCCGGCCCGTGACGTCAAGCAGACCTTGACGCACGTTCGGACGCTGCCGGAACAGACGGAGTCGGCGTTTGTGTCGCGGACCGCACCCCCGACGGACACCGCCACAGTGGCGCAGTTGACCCAACCTCGACCGGCACGAACCCGGCTCCCGGGGGCGGAGCTAGCCGCCGACGTGGTACTTGTGGGCAGCAGATATCGTGTATGTCGATGTCAGAAGCCGAAGATGGCGTCCCTCGGCACCTGCGAGTCCCTTAAGGACCTTGATGCAACAGATGCTCATTGCGGGGCGCTACCGCCTGCTGGACCTTGTCGGGACTGGCGGAATGGGTCGAGTTTGGCTCGCTCGCGATGAACTGCTGCAACGCGACATAGCAGCCAAGGAAGTCATACCTCCTAGTTGGCTAGCGAAGGCTGAGCGAGAACAGTTGAGTCTACGCACTCTGCGTGAGGCGCGCACTGCCGCGAGACTCGCTCACCCCAACATCATCCGGACTTATGATGTTGTGTTCGATCGTGGTAGTCCGTGGATTGTTATGGAATACGTACCGTCGCGTTCGTTGCAGCAAATTCTGTCCGCCGATGGCCCGTTGAGCCCTGAACGGACGGCCCGGGTTGGTTTAGCAGTTCTCGCGGCGCTGCGGGCAGCGCATGCCGCTGGAGTGTTGCACCGTGATGTTAAGCCGCATAACGTACTCGTCGCCGATGATGGCCGGGTAGTCCTGACTGACTTCGGGCTCGCTACATTCGAGAACGGGGATGAGGCGATGACTGGTCCAGGTACAGTTCTGGGTTCGCCCCAATTTGTTGCCCCCGAGCGTGCAAGGTCGGGCGTATCTACCACCAGCACTGACCTGTGGTCGCTGGGTGCAACACTTTACGCAGCCGTAGAGGGGCAATCGCCCTATGCGCGTGCGAATGCCATGGCGACTCTTAGCGCGCTTGCAACGGAGCCCCCGGACCCAATGCGTCGTGCTGGCCCTCTTCAGCCGCTGCTTAGCGGGCTCTTGGATCGCAACTACAAACGCAGGCTAACTGCGGTTGAAGTTGAACCGACCCTTCGGTCAATTGCAGGCGGGCTGGAGGCAACTCAGCTCTCTCCGCCACGGCATGGGTATCGTTGGGAAGAGCCGGACCGGACTGATCTACCGGCGGGCCCGATATCCATCGATCGGCCGGGCGTATCTACCAGAGGTTTCACCGATTCGCCTGCCGACCAAGACTTGCTCGGCAGGGAGCCGATTGTCGATGTGCTGGCCGAGATATTTCATCCGAATCCCCTAGTTACTCCAGATGATTCTGGAAGCGGGCCTCAAGTAGTCACGGTGGATGGTCCTTGGGGTTCTGGAAAGACTACGGTCATGCATTTGGTGAAACAACGGATAGATCAGAGGTCTGCGGAATGGGAATACGCCACTAGTCGCAGTCGGTCACGCTGGCTCCGAATGCTTGAAGCAAAGAGATCTGCCCGTTTGACACCAGCGGGAGCGCACAGGCTTCTCGGCGTCTGGAGAACCCCAAACGCTGCGCCGTGGCCAGTAGGCACTAGAGCGGGCGTCGACGATGAGTTGGCGATGAATCCACCACCCGTCACCGCACTGTTCGAACCGTGGGCTCATCAGACTAGTGAGCAGGTTTGGGCCAGCCTGGCCAAAGTGATAACCCAGGCGGTCGTCCCATCGATCTTGCCAAGTAGCAACGCTCAGCGTAGATTCTGGTTCGCGCGCAACGCGGAGCGGCTCGACACAACGCGACTGCGGCGGGCTCTGTGGAATGGAGTCGCCTCACCGCTTCTGAAAATTTCCATCTTCGGCCTTTTGGTCCCACTCGTGGTGCAGTTAATGCGCCCAGAAAGCACGTGGCGGCTGTGGGGTGCTGCGGCCAGCCGCTGGGCTTGGCTGCTGCCGCTATTGATTCTCCTTGTCGGGGCAATTCATAGCGGGCTGCGCTATTTCTTCGGTAGAGCGTCGGCCTTTCTGCCTGAGGAGATGTTCACGGGTCCGGTTCTTGGGAATGGAATGATCGAAAAATCCGCAGGGCAGGTCCTGAGCGACCCCTTGCATTGGGCGCAGTCCGGAAGTCTCTATCTTGTGCAGCACGATGTCAAAGTCGTATTGGATCTGTTGAATGATGCTGGTCGTGAGCTAGTTCTTTTCATTGACGACTTGGACAGATGCGGGCCAGAAGGGTCAGTCGAAGTCCTACAGGCGATCAACTTATTCACTTCTGGGGCGCTCGGTGGGTGTCGCATCGTTATCGGGCTTGACCAGGCGATCGTGGCGGGACAGCTTGATGAGTTCTACAGCCGAAGGGGCGACAGCGTTACGCGGTTCGGTGACGATCCGAGTGCGGGTTGGAGTTTCCTCCGCAAGCTCACCCACCTCCCAGTCGTCCTGCCGCGAGTTAGAAGCGAAATGCTGGATATTTACCTGATCGATCTCCTTGGCCCTATCCAGGGAAATTCTCGTGGTCGAAGCGGCGATGCGGGCCAAGGCGCTCAAAGCGAGATTGACGGCACAAGGTCAGGTTCTGACTTTCGGGCGCGGCCCTCCGTGAGTACGGCTATGTCGCGTATCGAAGACGTAAGCGTGATGGCGTTGGAGCGCCACCCCGAGGTCAGATCTTATATCCGGCAGAGATTGGCTCGGTACGACGATACCTCGGGGCGTGAGACGAAGAGGCTTCTGACCGTCTGGCAGTTCTACCTTAGATTGTGGCTCCGGACTGGAAGTCACGCGAAGTTGGCAGAGTGCGTCGAGGTAGCTAAGAGCCTGGTGGTCTTCGCTGAAATATTGACGCGGTGGCCGGCAACGGTGCGTCTGCTCTCAACTGTAAAAAACGGTAAGTGCGGGCTCCTCACTCTGGCCGAGGGTGCAAGTGATCAAATACAGTGGGACAAAGGCGTCAGCGATCTCGGTCTGAATAGTGCTGAGCATCGAAAAGCAACCAAGGGTCTCCGGAAAGTCCTGCTGGAGCCAGAGGGCTTAGAGGTGGGCAAGTTGGCCGATGCTCTGCTTTAGGAAGTACGCCGAGCAGCAGCCCGCTTTGGCCGCGGCGGCCTGGCCTGCGCTCTGACCTCTCTCTGGGGAGAGCCAAGCACGGGGTGGGTGCGTTGAACGTCTCATGCGCCATGCACAATGAGTTCGTGGTGACGGAGCCGGGCACTACCTACCCGGTGCGTTACCGCGCTGACTCATCACCGCCACCGCCAGGAGCGCAAGACTGCCGGCAAGGACTGGCAGCCGCTCGGGCTGGTCTTCGCCTCAACTGTCGGCACTGCCCTTGATGCGGCCAACGTCCGCAGGGCCGTCACCCTGGCCGGCCTCGATCCGGCTGCGTGGACAACTCGTGAGCTGCGGCACAGCTTCGTGTCGTTGCTGTCTGACAGCGGGGTAAGCCTGGAGGACATCGCCGACCTGCGCGGGCATTCCGGCATCACCGTTACCGAGCTGGTCTACCGTCACCAGCTCCGGCCGGTGGTGCTCCAGGGCGCGGCGGTCATGGACCGCATCTTCGCGCCGATCGGCGAGGCGTAGTCACTCAGTTGGTCACCCAGGAAGCACTAGAGGGCACATCCATGGATCGGATGTGCCCTCTGGCCTCTGGTCGGGGTGGCCGGATTCGAACCGACGACCTCTTCGTCCCGAACGAAGCGCGCTACCAAGCTGCGCCACACCCCGAGGCGTGCCGACAAATAGTAGCCCACCCGCCCGGATGGTCAAACTCGGTACCCCCGCCGCCCGGACCCCCAAGATCCGCACAACTTCGGCGACGTTGCTGCCGCACGGCAGACCGCGTTGTGTAGATCTTGCGCCGGCCCTGGGGGCGGTCAGCGGGGGATGAGGGTGAGGATGCTGGCCTCCGGGGGGCAGGCGAAGCGGATCGGGGCGGTCGGGTGGGTGCCGAGGCCGGCGGAGACGTGCAGCCACGAGTCCGAGCCAGGCCAGCGGTGCAGACCGCGCGCCATCGAGCGGGGCAGGCCGCAGTTGGTCACCAGCGCCCCGTACCCCGGTACGCAGACCTGACCGCCGTGGGTGTGCCCGGCGAGCAGCAGCCCGAAGCCGTCGGCGGCCATCTGGTCGAGCACCCGTGGCTCGGGGGAGTGCGTCAGCGCGATGGACAGGTCGGCCGAGGACGAGACCGCCCCGGCAACGGTGGGGTAGTCGTCCCGGTCGATGTGCGGGTCGTCCACGCCGACCAGGTCGAGCTGCCGGCCGCCGGCCTTCAGCGTGGTCCGGGCGTTGTTGAGATCGGCCCAGCCGGCGCCGGTGAACACCTGGCGCAGCTCCTCGTAGGGCAGCTCGACGCCCTCGGTGTACTCCCGGTCGGGCAGGAAGTAGGTGAAGGGGTTCTTCAGCACCGGCCCGGTGTAGTCGTTGGAGCCGAACACGAACGCGCCCGGATAGTCCAGCAGCGGTTGCAGGGCCCGCAGCACTCCGGGGACCGCGCCCGGGTGGGCCATGTTGTCGCCGGTCACCACCACCAGGTCGGGGTCCAGGGCGGCCAGCGACGCCACCCAGCGCTGCTTACGCGCCTGGTCGGGCATCATGTGCAGGTCCGACAGGTGCAGCACGCGCAGCGGTTCCGCGTCGGCCGGCAGCACCGGCACGTCGTACCGCCGCAGGGTGAACATGTTGCGCTCGATGAGCGACGCGTACGCGAGGGTGGCCGCGCCGACCGTGGCGGTTCCGGCAGCAAGCCGGAATAGTGTGCGCTTTCGCATGCCGTTCAG
Organism: Micromonospora sp. NPDC049101; assembly: GCF_040648675.1. Taxonomy (NCBI): domain Bacteria; kingdom Bacillati; phylum Actinomycetota; class Actinomycetes; order Micromonosporales; family Micromonosporaceae; genus Micromonospora; species Micromonospora sp. NPDC049101. Next base: position 78,850 of record NZ_JBEZED010000023.1, read on the forward strand.
GGTAGTTTGACCGTCCATGAGCACGCTGAAGGACCGCCTCACCGCCGACATGCGTTCCGCGCTCAAGGCGCGCGACGAGCTGACCACCTCCACGCTGCGGATGGCCCTGGCCGCCGTCGGCACCGCCGAGGTCGCCGGCAAGGCCAAGCGCGAGCTCTCCGATGACGAGGTGCTCGCGGTGTTGACCAAGGAGGCCAAGAAGCGCCGGGAGGCGGCCACCGCCTTCGCCGACGCCGGCCGCGCCGAGCAGGCCGCCAAGGAGAGCGCCGAGGGGGAGGTGCTGGACCGCTACCTGCCCAAGCAGCTCTCCGACGCCGAGCTGACCGAGCTGGTGTCGGGGGCGCTCGCCGCGGGCGGCTTCACCGGCAAGGCCCAGATGGGCCCGGCCATGAAGGCGGCCCAGGCCGCGGTGGCGGGCCAGGCCGAGGGTGGTCGGGTGGCCGCCGAGGTACGCCGACAGCTCGGCCTCTGACCCGGCGGCATCCCGGCCGGCGTTCCCCGGAGCGGGGGCGGGTGCTGCTGGTCCGGACGAACGGAAACGGGCGGGCACCCGTGGTGGGTGCCCGCCCGTCGTGTCCTACTCGTCCACTCAGCCGCCGGGACGGCCCCCGGGTCGACCGCCGGGCTGCCCGCCAGCACCGGGGTTGCCCGGTGTGCCGCCGCCACCGCCGCTGCTGACCTGGATGGTGACCACGCCACCCTTGATGGTGCGCCCGTCCGGGCTGGTGCCGGCGGCGGTGCCGGCCGGGCAGGTGGACGGCACCTTGGCCTCGGAGACGACCGGCTCGAAGCCGGCACCCTTGATCCGGGACTTGGCAGTGTCCACCGGCTGGCACTTCACGTCGGGGATGCTGCGCTGGTCACCCTCGGAGATCTTCTGGCCCGGCGGCTCGAAGTTGATCCGCGGCTTGTTCTTCATGGCGTCCCGCAGCGTCTCGTAGACCGGCGGGTTGATGCCGTCCCTTTCGCTGTGCTTCATCTGGACGTTCGTCTGCGGCCAGTCCGGGTCGGCCATGATGCCGGCCACCGAGTACTGCTTGGTCATCACGACGATGGCGGCGGTCTTCTCCGAGTCGGTGGTGCCGGTCTTGCCGGCCACCGGCGCGTCGACGATGCCCTTCACTCCGCCGGCGGTGCGGCTGCTGCCGCACTTGCTGGTCTCGGAGTTGTCGCCGACCGGGCAGCGGGCGGCGTCCACGGCGGCTCGGGCCACGTCGGTGCTGAACCGCTTCTCACAGCGCGGGTTGGCGATGTCCAGCTTGTTGCCGTCCGGGTCGCGGATCTCCTGCACCGGGATCGGCTCGCAGTACTTGCCGTCGGCCGCCAGGGTCGCGTACGCGTTGGCCAGGTCCAGCGGGGTGGTCTGCGCGACACCGAGGGTGAAGGCACCCCACTGGTGCGCGTCCTGCTTGGTGCCACTGAGTCGGAGATCCTCATCGGTGCGGAACTGGATGCCGGCCCGCTTGGCGGCGTCGATCACGTTCTCCGCGCCGACCTGCTGCTGGAGCGGGACGAAGTAGGTGTTGACCGACTGGGCGAACGCGGTCCACATGTTCTGGACGCCGCCGGCCTTCAGACCGGAGTTGGTCGGGCAGTAGAAGTGGGTGCCGGGGCACGCCGCCTTGCTGCTGGGGTCGATGATGTATTCCGACTTGAACTGCTGCGGCGCGTTGAAGCTGTAGCTGAGCGGGATGCCCTTCTCCAGTGCCGCCAAGATGGTGAAGATCTTGAACGTCGAGCCGGCCTGGTAACCGGTGATGCCGTCACCGCCGCTGAGCAGCGGGTTGACCGTCGCCGGGTAGTTACCCCGGATGCCCCTCCGGCTCTTCGCCGGATCGCTGGAGATCTTGTTCGTCGGGTTCTTCGGGTCGTCCAGCTTGAACTGGCGGTTGACCGCGAGCGCCCGGACCCGGCCGGTGCCGGGCTCGACCACCGCGACCATGGCGGCTTCCTTGCTCTTCTCGCTCTTGGACTTGCGGACCGCCTTGTCGGCACCCTTCTGCGCCTGGACGTCGATCGAGGTCACGACGGTGTAGCCGCCGCTCTTCAGCCGCCGCTCCCGGTCGTAGGTGGTCGAGCCGAACGTCTCCTGCTGCATCCACCAGCGGTAGAAGTAGTCGCAGAAGAAGCCCCAGCTGTTGACGTTCGCGGCGATGCAGCCGTTCGGGGTGCGCTTGTCCTTCACCTTCAGCTCGACGGCCTTGGCCGCATCGGCCTCCTGCTGGGTGATGGCCTTGATGTCGACCATGTTCTGGATGACGTAGTCGCGCCGGTCCTTGGCGAGCGGGTAACCCGTCTCGGTGGTCGGGTCGTTCGTGGTGGGCGCCTTGACCATGCCGGCCAGCAGCGCCGCCTCCTCGATCTTGAGCTTGCTCGGCGGCTTACCGAAGTAGACCTGGCTGGCGGCGTAGATGCCGTACGCGCCGTTGCCGAACGAGGCGAGGTTGAGGTAGCGGGTGAGGATCTCGTCCTTGGAGAATTCCTTGTCGACCTGGAGGGCCAGCCGCATCTCCCGGAGCTTGCGGGCGCTGGTGTCCTCGGTCGCCGCGACCACGTCGGCCGGGTGGGTGGCCGAGTACGCGATGGCCAGGCGGACGTACTGCATGGTCAGCGTCGAAGCGCCCTGCCGACCGCCGTCGCCCTGGTTGTTGACGAACGCGCGGGCGACACCGTTGATGTCGACGCCGTTGTGCTTGTAGAACTCATGGTCCTCGGCCGCGATGATCGCCTTCTGCATGTACGGAGAGATGTCGGCGAGCTTCACGTCGCGCCGGTTCTCGTCGTACATCGTCGCGAGCGGTGTCTTGGCGTCCGAGGCCAGCAGATAGCTGATCTGTGGCGCGCGGGCCACCGTCAGCTCCGTGGGCAGGGCGCCGAATGTCTCGGCGCCGGCCTTGGCGGCCAGGCCGGACATCGCCACCGCGGGGAAGGCCGCCGCAGCGACCACCACACCGGCCAGTAGGCCGCACACCAGCAGCGATGCGGCGTTGGTCAGCACATTGTGGTCACGTTTCCGCATCCAGGTCACCTCGACAGGGTACGCGAGTAGGGAACGAGGGGCGCTGGGGCGTTCTTTCCCCATTTCCTGCGCGCGCTGCCCTCGTTGTGCTAAACGCACGACCCCCGGTGCTCGGTTGCGGGTGACCTGGCGTGAGTCTCCTCCGATCGAAGGAGGCGGCGCAGCGTTATCGCCGACCTCGGCGGGGTAACCGGCGGTCGAAGGCCCGGGAAGCCGGGACTGTCCGAAATGATGGATTTCGTCGACAACGTTGCGTAATCAGTCGACTACAGAGCATGATGGGGGTGGCGACAGCGCCACATGTCGTCCGTGCCGCCTTGGGGAAGGCGAGCCGGGCGATCGGGGGGAATTGCCGGCTGGCGTGCATCGACGAGGTCGGTAGGTACTGCAAGGGGGGACGTGTACACATGGGCATGATCACTGACTGGCCGTCGCTGGCGGCGTGTCAGAACGGGGACCCGGACGCGTTGTTCGTACAGGGCGCCGAACAGAACGTGGCGAAGCGGATCTGCCGGAGCTGCCCTGTTCGGTACGAGTGCCTGGCCGACGCGTTGGACAACCGGATCGAGTTCGGTGTGTGGGGCGGCATGACCGAACGCGAACGGCGGGCGCTGCTGCGTCGACACCCGCAGGTGACGAGCTGGCGCAAGATGTTCGAGGCCGCGATGAAGAAGAACAGCAAGGACAAGGCCGGAAAGGACAAGATCCTCGTCAGTGCGGCCAACTGACGACGGTCACGGCCGGCTGATCGCCGCGCCGATCGTCCGTAGCCCGTCGACGTCGTGCACGTCGGCGGGCTGCGCCGTCACCGACACCGTCGGCACCGCGGGGAACGCCTCGGTGAACCGCGCGGCGACCCGCTGTTCGCGTACCGCCTGACGAGCCAGCGCCGCGTGCGCCCGCAGCACGTCGGCGGTCGCCTCGTGCCCACCCAGCTCGGTCAGCCGCTCGGCGGCGACCCGGCTCTGCTCGGCGTCCAGCTCCGGCACCGCGAGCCGGTGCACCCGGTTGAGCACCAGGCCGGCCAACGGCATCCGCTCTTCCCGCAGGCGGCCCGCGAAGTAGGCGGCCTCCCGGACCGCGTCCGGCTCCGGTGCCGCGACCAGGAGGAAGGCCGTCTCCCCTGCCTGCAGGATCCGGTACGTCTGCTCGGCGCGCTGTCGGAAACCGCCGAACATCGAATCCAGTGCGGCCACGAAGCCGGACAGGTCGGTGAGCAGTTGCGCGCCGAGGACCTTCTGCACCACCTTCGAGAACATCCCGAACGAGGCGGTGACCAGGCTGAACATGCTCCGGCCGCCGCTGCGCGCCGGGGCCAGCAACAGCCGCAGCATCCGGCCGTCGAGGAAGCGGGAGAGTCGGGCTGGCGCGTCCAGGAAATCAAGTGCCGAGCGGGACGGTGGAGTGTCCACCACGATCAGGTCCCATTCGCCCCGGGCGTGCAGCTGGCCGAGCTTCTCCATCGCCATGTATTCCTGCGTGCCGGCGAACGTCGAACTCATCGCCTGGTAGAACGGGTTCGCGAAGATCTCCGCGGCCTTCGTCGGATCGGTGTGCTGGAGCACCACGTCGTCGAAGGTGCGCTTCATGTCCAGCATCATGGCGTGCAGCTCGCCGCCGCTGCTCTCGACGTCGATCCCCTTGACCTGGCGGGGAGTGTTGTCCAGCTCGGTCAGGCCCAGCGACTGGGCCAGCCGGCGGGCCGGGTCGATGGTGAGCACCACCGTGCGCCGGCCGTGGTGTTCGGCGGCCCGCAGCGCCAGCGCCGCGGCGGTGGTCGTCTTGCCCACCCCGCCCGCGCCACAGCACACGACGATCCGTACGCCCGGGTCGGCGAGGATCTGGTCGACGTCCAGCTGCGGCGCCGCGTCTTCGGAAGGCACCAATCGAGCGTATCGGGCCGCGTGGGTCCATGCGCCTGTGCTGGGCTCAGGTGTGAGTCAATCGGCGCGGACGAGGGCCTGGGCCAGTGCCGCGAGCCCCGCCCGGTCCACCCCGTCGGGCAACAACGGCAGCTCGATCATCGGCAGCCCCAGCTCCACCAGGTCGGCGCGGAGCGAATCCTCCAGTTCGCGCCGGATGAGCTGGTCACGTGCCTCGTCGTGCAGACCGGCCACGGTGTCCCGATCGGCCGGCAGCCCGGCGGCGACCAGCCCGCGCCGCAGCTCCGCCGCGGTGACCGCCTGGCCGGCGGGCAGCGGCGGTCGGGTGCCGTTGACGATCACCTTTCCGGTGCCGAAGCCGAGTGCGGTCAGGTCGGCGATCGCGTCCACCGTCTCCTGTACCGGCATCTCCTCCAACAGCGTGACCACGTGGACCGCGGTCATCGGGGAACGCAACAGCGCGGCCACCCCCTCGCTCTGGGTCTTGATCGGGCCCACCTTGGCCAGCCGGGCCGTCTCCGCCGTCACGTTGAGGAACCGACCGATCCGCCCGGTCGGCGGGGCGTCCAGCACCACCGCGTCGTACGCGCGACGCTGCCCGGAGGTGCGGGTGGTGGCCTCCTTGACCTTGCCGGTGAGCAGCACGTCCCGCAGGCCCGGCGCGATGGTGGTGGCGAAGTCGATGGCGCCGAGCTTGCGCAGCGCCCGGCCCGCCGCGCCCAGCTTGTAGAACATGTCGAGGTATTCGAGCAGCGCCTCCTCGGCGTCCACCGCGAGGGCGCGCACCTCACCGCCGTCGGGTGCCTCGGCAAGGTGTCGCTCCTCGTACGGCAGCGGGTCGATGCCGAAGAGTTGGGCGATGCCCTGCCGCCCCTCGACCTCGACCAGGAGGGTGCGCCGGCCACCGGCGGCGAGCGCGAGGGCCAGGGCCGCCGCCACGCTGGTCTTGCCGGTGCCACCCTTGCCGGTCACCACGTGGAGGCGGGCCGACCATCCGGTACCGGCCGGGTCGACCGGCCGCTCAGCTGCACACACGCGACGAGCCTATCCACGCCCGATGGTCAGGCGACCTCGCAGACCCACCAACCCGTCTTCTGCACCACAGTGAAGCGCAGGTCCTGGTCGGCCACCTTCTCGTCGGCGGTGGTCATGGTGACCCGGGTGGAGACGGTGGCCCGGTCCCCGGTCTGGTTGTCCACCTTCGGGGTGGTCCACCGGAAACGCGGGTTCTGGTACTCGGAGGCGTACTTCTGCACCTCGGCGACCTTCGCGGCGATCTTTCCGTCGTCGCGGGAGGCGGCGCACACCCGGTTGGCCGCCTTGGTCGCGTCGCGATCCCGGTAGACAGCGGTGAGGAACTCGTCGACGGCGACCGCGGGCTCCTTGGCGCCCTCGCCGGTCTCGGTGTTGCGCAGGGTCAGGAACGCCAACGCTCCACCACCCACGCAGAGCACCATGATCACGACCAGTGCGATCGCCGCGATCAGCAGACCGCGCTTCTTCTTCGGCTCGGCCGCGCCCGGATAGGGCGGGTACTCCGGCGGTGGTGGCGGGATGGCCGACGAGCCCGGGGTGCCCGGTGGGGTCGGCGTCGCGGCCGGGGGGCCACTCGGCGTACCGGTGGCGCCGACCCCACCGGGCGGCGCGGGGAAGACCTGCTGGATGGGGACGGTCGGTGGGGCGGGAAGCGCGGCCGGTGCGGGGGGCGCGGGGAGCGCGAGCTGCCCGGACGGTGCGGCGGGGGCCGGCTGGGCGGGGACGGTCGGGCCGCCGGTCCGGTCGGTGGGGTCCGGCTGGGCCGACGGGAGGGCGGGTGGACCGGCCTGGTCGCCGCTGGGCGGTTGGGTCATCGTGTTCCCCCAGGGGTGCGGCGCCCGCCGCCACCGGAGGCGTCGAGCGTGATCGAGCGGGCTGCCGGGCGCTGCGCGACCGCCCGACCGGAAGGGTAGCGGTCGATGACGGCGGCGGTGTTTCCCGTGCCGCGCCGCGTTGCGAACCGATTCGGCCGGGCGGGACCGGCCGCGGATCCGCCATCGGGCTTCTTACCTGCCGTGTGTCGCATATGTGACTGTCGGTGACCATTCGGGCGCGTCCTGCTGGCGGGGCTGCGGCCACCGACCTACCTTCGTCCCGGCGCGGGGGGCGGAACGGACGAATGGGTCCGGACCGGAAGAGTGATCCGAGCGGTACGACCGGAGGCAGTGCATGCGCGACGCGGACAACATCCCTCGCACCCATTTCCCGACCAACGACCGGGCGCGCCGTCCCGGATCCTTGTTCGAGGCCGGCGGGCCGATCGGCGGCCAGCCGGTCAACGAACGGTCGTACCGCCGGACGCCGGAGCAGGCGGAGGTGGCCCGGGCGCCGAGCCACCTCGCCGAGCGGGCGCGCGACGACGACGAGCCGGGCTTCGTCATCCACCTGCCGATCCGGGTGCCGAGCCTGACGGCGGCGACCGTGCTGGCCGGCCGGGTCGCGGTGTCCCTGGGCTTCCTCCCCGAGCTGGACGCGGGTGAGACCACCGTGTCCAACGCCGACGACCAGAACAACCGGCACCGGGTCTTCTGCGACCTGCTGCTGCCCGACCGGTCCCGCTGCCCCCAGGGGTACGAGCACGAAGGGCGCTGCGGGGAGGCGCCGGCCGCGCCGGAGCAGCGTCCCGCGTCTCGCCCGGCCAGCGGACCGTAGGCTGTCCCTCCAACAAGATTCCGCACCGAGAGGGAGCCCTTCAGCGATGCAGAAGTGGGAATACTCCACGGTCCCGCTGCTGGTCCACGCGACCAAGCAGATCCTCGACAACTGGGGCGAGGACGGGTGGGAGCTCGTCGCCGTGGTCCCCGGACCGAACCCGGACCAGCTGGTCGCCTACCTGAAGCGGCCGAAGGCGTGAGCAGCGGTCCGCACGCGAAGCTCGCCGAGCTGGGGCTCGACCTGCCCGAAGTCGTGCCGCCGGTGGCCAGCTACGTGCCGGCCGTGCAGTCCGGGCAGCACGTGTACGTTTCCGGCCAGCTGCCGTTCGCCGAGGGCAAGCTGCTCGCGACCGGCAAGGTCGGCGCCGGGATCTCCGCCGAGCAGGCGAAGGACCTGGCCCAGCGGTGCGCGCTGAACGGGCTGGCCGTGGTCGACTCGCTTGTCGGCCTGGAGAACGTGGTCAAGGTGGTCAAGGTGACCGGTTTCGTGGCCTCCGCGCCCGGCTTCACCGGCCAACCCGCGGTGATCAACGGCGCCTCCGACCTCTTCGGCACCGTCTTCGGCGAGGCCGGCCGCCATGCCCGTAGCGCCGTCGGGGTGGCCGAGCTGCCCCTGGACGCCCCGGTCGAGGTCGAACTCATCGTCGAGGTCGCCTGACCCCACCCCGCGATCTTGCACTTTCCGCTCGGATGAAAGCCCCGAACAGGGATGAATCAGGGTGCGCAAGTGCAAGATCGCGGGGTGTTGCGGGCGGGGTCGTACGATCGCAGCCATGAGCGGGCACGTGACGGGGGCGGTGGCGGCGCTTGCCGAGAACCTGCCCCGCTGGGTTTCACTGCTGCGGGCACCGAATCCGGGGCCGATGACCCTCGACGGCACCAACACCTGGGTGCTGCGCGCCCCGGCGGCCGAGTCCGGCATCGTGGTCGACCCGGGGCCGGCGGACGAGGGGCACCTGACCCGGATCGCCGAGCACGGCCCAGTCGGGCTGATCCTGATCACCCACGGCCACCCCGACCACACCGAGGGCGCGGCCCGGCTGAGTGAGCTGCTCGGCGGCGTGCACGTCCTCGCCGCCGACCCGGCGCACACCATCGGCGGCGAGCCGCTGACCGAGCCGGGCGAGCACTTCGGCGGCTTCGGTCTGACGATCCGTCTGCTGCGGACTCCGGGGCACACCGCCGACTCGGTCTGCTTCCTGGTCGAGCACGGCGACGAGCGGGTGGTGCTCACCGGTGACACCATCCTCGGCCGGGGCACCACCGTGGTCGCCCACCCGGACGGGCACCTCGGCGACTACCTGAGCAGCCTGGAGCTGCTGTCCGCGTACCGGGGGATCCCGGCGCTGCCCGGGCACGGCCCGGCGCTGGCCGACTGCGCCGCCGCCGCGGACTTCTACCTCGCCCACCGCCGGGCCCGGCTGGACCAGGTCCGCGCGGCCGTCGCGGCCGGCGCCCGGACGCCAGCCGACGTGGTGGCGGCGGTCTACGCGGACGTGGACCGTTCGCTCTGGTGGGCGGCCGAATGGTCGGTCCGCGCGCAGTTGGAGTATCTGGGCGTCGGCACCGGGGAATCCGCGCCCGGGGTCAGTGGGTTGGAGCACACGTGACCTGCCCCGTGTGCGGAACCGTCGCCGTTCCCGGTGCCCGGTTCTGCCACAACTGCGGTGCCGCGCTGCCGGCCGCCGCGACGTTGCCGGCGGCCGAGCGCCGGGTGGTCACCGTGCTCTTCGGTGACCTGTCCGAGTTCACCTCCTGGTCGGAGGATCTCGACCCGGAACGCGTCGGCGCGGTCACCGACCGGGTGCTCGCCGCCCTCGCCGGAGCCGTGAAGACCTTCGGCGGGCACGTCGACAAGCTGACCGGCGACGGGATCATGGCGGTCTTCGGTGCGCCGGTCGCGCACGAGGACGACGCCGAACGGGCGGTCCGTGCCGCCCTGTCCATGCAGCGGGCCGTCCGCCGGGTGCTCGACGACGAGCGGGGCGGCGGCGCGCCACTCGGGCTGCGGGTCGGGTTGAACACCGGCGACGTCATCGCGGGCATCCAGGCCGCGATCGAGTACACGGTCATCGGCGACACGGTGAACACCGCCGCCCGGCTGGCCGACGCCGCCGCGGTCGGCGCGGTCTACGCGGGTGGGCGCACCGCCGCCGCCACCCGGCACGTGTCCTCCTGGCGAGCACTGCGCCCGCTGCGGCTCAAGGGCAAGCGTGAGCCCGTCGAGGCGTACGAGCTGCTGGGTCTGCTGGACGCGCCGGGCACCCGCTCGGGGCTCGGCGACGAGGCCCCGTACGTCGGCCGGGAGACGGAGATCGGTCGGGTCGCCGGGCGGCTCGCCGAGGTGATCGACCAGGGTGACCCGCGTGTGCTGCTGATGACCGCCGAGGCGGGCATCGGCAAGTCCCGGTTCGCCGCCGAGGTGGAGCGCCTCGCCGCCGGGTACGACGTGGGCGCCGGCCGGTACGCGGCGCACACCGGGGCCCGGGTGCTCTCGGTGCGCTGTGCCGCGTTCGGGGAGCGGCGGAGGCTCGCGCCCCTGGCCGACCTGGTGCGGGCCGCCGTCGGTCTGCCCAGCGACGCGTCCACCGCGCTGACCCGCCCGGCGGTGGAGGAGCGGCTGCGCCGGCTCGGGCAGCGGCTCGCCCGCTCCGCCGCGGACACCGCGCCGATCGCCACCGAGCAACTGCTCGCCCTGCTCGGCTACGCCGAACTCCCGGCGCACGCGGGCACCGACACCGGCGAGTGGGGCGGCTCGGGCACCCCGGCCGCGGATGCCGAGGTGGTGCCGAACGCGGTCGCCGACCTGCTCAGTGGGCTCGCCTCGGAGGCGCCGCTGGTGATCGTGGTGGACGACCTGCACGACGCCACCGCCGAGACGATCGGCGCCCTCGGGCTGACCCTGTCCCGGCTCACCGGCCCGGTGTTGGTGCTGCTGCTGGGCCGCCCCGAGCTGGTGCGTACCGCCGGGGCGCTGACCCGGGTCGCGGACGCCGAGGTGCACTCGCTGCCGCCGCTGCGGGGTGCCGACGCGGCGCGGCTGCTCACCAGCTATCTCGGTGGCGGCAAACTGCCACCCGCCGACGCGGACCGGCTGCTCGCCACCGCGCAGGGCAACCCCTTCTACCTGGCCGAGCTGGTCACCCTGCTCATCGAACGCGGGGCGCTCACCACCGAGACGGCGCGCGGTGTCCGCACCGCTGCGGAACGGTCCGGTGCTGGCGAGCGGGACCAGAGCGCCGTGGCCGGCTGGCGGTTGGTGCCCGGTTCGCTGGGCAGTCGGCTGCTCTCCCGCGACCTCGCCGCCGTGCTCGCCGCCCGGATCGACGCGCTGCCCGCGGACGCCCGATCGGTGCTGCGCGATGCCGCGGTGATCGGTGACTCGGTGCCGACCGGTGCGTTGGAGGCGATGCGTGAGCAGCGCGCCGGCCGCGACGGTCGGCCGTCGGCAGTGGTCGCCGTGGAGCTCGACCGAGCGGTCGAGGAGCTGCTGCAACGCCGGATGCTGCACCGCTCCCGGGCCGGCTACTCGTTCGCGACCCCGCTGATGCGGGAGGCCGCGTACGCCGGGGTGAGCAAGGCGGAGCTGGCCGAGCGGCACGCCGCGTTGGCCCGCTGGGCGGCGCCGACGGACGGGGCCGCGACCGGAGCGCCGGGCGGGTTCACCGACGAGGCCCGGGACGACTTCGTGGCCACGCACGTCGAGCGGGCCGCCACGCTCGCCGACGCGGTGAAGCTGCGCCCGGACGCGCCGGCCCGGGCGGTGGTGCCGCTCGGCGTCGCCGCGCTCGGCCGGGCCGCCCGCCGGTCACTGGCCGCCGGTGAGCCGGTGCTGGCCGTCGAGTACGCCGAGCGCGCCACCGAGCTGGCCCGCGACGGTGTGCCGGCGGCCGATCGGGTGGTGCACGCACGGGCGCTGCTCCAGGTCGGCCGCGTCGCCGACGCGCTCGCGTACGCGGAGAAGATCGCCGCGAACGCGGGGGACGAGGCCACCCGGGTCGGTGCCCTGCTGCTCGCGGGGCAGGCCCAGGAGACCCTCGGTGACCAGGGCCGGGCGATGATCGCCTGGCACGAGGCGTTGCAGGTCGCCACGGCGGGCGGGCTGCCCGTGCAGCGGGCGACGGCGATGCGCCGGCTCGGCATGGCCGACTTCGTGGCCGGGCGGCTGAGTCAGGCGAGCAGCCGGCTGGCTGCCTCGTACCAGGTCAGCCTCGGTGCGCAGGACCGGCGCGGGCAGGCCTGGTCGCTACAGAACCTGGCCTGGGTGACCACCACCCGGGGTGACTTCGCCGGCACCGACGCGGTCCTCGGCCGGGCCGCCCGGCTCTTCGCCGAGTTGAAGGACCCGTACGGGCGGGCCTGGCTGCGCGGCACCACGGCGTTCGCCCGGCTGCTCGCCGGCCGCCTGCGGGAGGCGTGTCGGATGGCGCAGGTGTTCCTGCCCTTCGGCGAGCGGGTCGGTGAGGCGTGGGCGGTGGGCACACTCCGTGCGGTGGCGGCGTTCGCCACCGCCGAGCTGGGCGACCTGGCCGAGGCCGACCGGGAGGCCCGTCGGGCGTACCGGGAGTTCGCCGCCGTCTCCGACGACTGGGGGCGCGGGTTCGCGCTCGTGGTCCGGGCGGTGGTGGCGCGTGGGCTGGGCGAGCCGGAGCACGCGGCGGACCTGCTCACCGACGCCCTCGCGTACGCCGAGCGCACCTCCCACCCGCTGCTCACCGGGATGGCCGGCGCGCTGCGCGGCTTCGTGGCGTTGGACCTGGGCGACTGCGAGACGGCCGAGCGGGTCGCCCGCGCGGTGCTGACGGCCGTGGAGCCGCACAACCCGCAGGCCCCGGCCCAGGTGGCGCCCCGGGTGCTGCTGGCGACGGCCCGCCTGGCCGCCGGTGACTCGGCGACCGCCGTCGGTTTGCTCGCCCCGGTGGCGACGGCCGCCGCGAACGCACCCTCGCTGCTCTTCTCCCGCCGTCAGACGATGGCCCAGTACGCGGCGGCACTGCTCGCCCACGGTCAGCGGGAGCAGGCACTGGACTGGGCCCGGCGGGCGGTCACCGCGCCGGCCGAGGACGTGCGCAGCCAGGTGATCGCGGCCAGCGTGTTGGCCGAGGCACTGGCCGCCTGCGGTCACCCGGAGGAGGCCCGGTCCTGCGCGGAGGAGGCGGTCCGCCTGGCGTACGCGACCGAGCAGCGCAGTGAACGCGCCGCCGCCAACGCCCTCCGCGCCCGCCTGGCCTGACTTTTCTCGTCGGAAAGTGGCCCGCCGGTGACCGAAAGCTCTTGATCAATCTGGTGTCGGGGTGCGGGCAGGGTTTTTGCCGGTTCTGGGGATGTGGCGGTCGGGGTGAGGGGCTAGCGTGTCACCACCGTGTGCCGGTCCACAGTGCTGACCGTCGCCGTGCCTGGGGAGGCCCTTCATGAAGCTGCCGCGTTCCATCGCGGGCTGGACCATCGCGGTCTTCGGCGTGTTGGCGCTGGTGATGGGTGCGGTCGGGCTGCTCTGGCCGGAGGGGCAGTTGCGCATGCTCGGGCTTGAGGTCCCCCAGACGCGTGCCGTCGGTGACTACACCGGCACGTTCCTGGTGGCGTCCTCGATGGCGGCGTTCAACATGGGGGTCTACTACCTGCTCGCCACGATCACCGAGTGGCGGGCGTTCTACCGGTTCACCGTGGTCTTCCGACTTGTCACGTTCACCGTCTTCACCATCGCCGTGCTCTCCGACATCGCTCCGGGCGGGTTCTTCGGGGTGGCGGCCTGGGAGGGCCTGGGAGCCCTGGCCACCGCCGTCGGCCTGCGTCTGGACGCCCGGCGGGGAGCGTCGGCCGGTGGAGACGTCTCGTCCGACGGTGCCGGGACGGTTGCCCGGTCCGCGGAGGGTACCGGTCCGGCCGGTGCCGCTCCGGCGGACGCGGTGCGCTGAGTCGCCGGCCGGGTTGGGTATTTTCGAGCGGTGACCGACACTCCGACCGGCGGCCTGCCGGTGCCGATCGTGCCAGGTCTGACCGATTTGCGGGTCTTTGCCCGAGGTGGGTACGCGACCGTCTACCAGGCCACCCAGATCTCGGTGGGTCGCGAGGTCGCCGTCAAGGTGGAGAACCGGACGCTGGACAGCGAGCGGGATCAGGCCCGCTTCCTGCGCGAGGCGCGGGCGGCCGGACGGATGTCGTCACACCCGCACGTGGTGGACCTCTTCGACGTCGGGGTCACCGTCGACCAGCACCCCTACCTGATCATGGAGCTCTGCGACGGCTCGTACGCCGAACGGATGCGGACCTCGCCGCTCGACCCGGTGGAGGCCCGTGACCTCGGCATCAAGATCGCCGATGCGCTGGCCCACTCGCACGCGGCCGGGGTGCTGCACCGAGACGTGAAACCAGCGAACATCCTGCACTCGCCCTTCAACTCGGCGGTGCTCGCCGACTTCGGGCTGGCCGTGCTCGCCGAGCACCGGGACGCCTCGGTGACCCTGGAGGTGCTCACCCCGGCGTACGCGCCGCCGGAGATGTTCAGCCACAGCCCGCCGTCACCGGCCGTCGACGTGTACGCGCTCTGCGCCACCCTCTACGCGGTGATGCACGGTCGGCCGCCCCGCTGGCAGTCCGAGCGCAACCCGAGCCTGGTCACCGTCCTGGAGATGTTCAACCAGCCGCTCCCCGCCCTGCCGGGTGTCCCGGACGAGCTGATCGACGTGCTGCGCGCCGGCATGGCCAACGACCCGGCCGAGCGGCCCTCCGCCCTCGAACTGCACGACCTGCTCGTCAACCTGCCGCTCGGTCCACCGTCGGCCCCGGTCAGCGGCGCGCCGGTCAGCGGTGGCGCGACCCGCCCCGGCCCGTACGCGGCCAGCAAACCGGCACCCCGACCGCCCATCGAGGACACCCAGCGGGTGCTCCCCGGTGGCAGGCGCTGGCGGCGCTGGTTCCTCGGCGGTGCCGGCGTGCTCGCGCTCGCCGGCTCGGCGACCGCCGGGGCCTGGTTCGCCGACCACGGGTCGACGCCCATCCCGAACCCGACGGTCAGCCAGGTCGCCGCACCGGCGACCGGGCCGCTGCCGGGCTGCACGACCGGCCCCGGTACGCCCACCGCCCTGCCCGAGGGCGCCCGGTGCCTGCCCGAGCTGGAGTGCTTCGGTCCGATGCGGATTCGCGGCAACCGCGCCGAGGCGGTTCGGTTGTCCTGCACCGGTCGGCACACCTGGGAGACGTACGCCGAGGGGATCCTGCCGGTGTCCCTGGTCGGCGCCGCCTACGACGACGTGGTCACCGCCGCGCCGGTGCGACAGGTGTGCAGCGCCACGACGTTCCGGGTGACCACCGGGATCGCCGAGCCGAGCGGCTGGCACCTGGAGGTGCTCCCGCCGGTCGACGGCAGCATCGACCGGACCTACCGGTGCCTGGCCGGGCGGGGCGTGGACGCGCTCGCCGCGCCCACTCTCACCGACCGCTGACGCCGTCCGACCCGCGTCGCCGGTCCCGCACCGCCCGCAGGGCGTCCCGACTGTCCAGGGCGTCGAGGGTGTCCGCGTCGATCCCGTACGGCATCAGCTCGGCCGGCCCGGTGGTCGCCGGCCGGTCCTCCGGCTCCGGACCGTCGGCCTGCCGGGCAGCGGAGAAGGCGACCCCGGCGACCATGGTGAGCAGGACGCAGAGCAGGGCGAGGACCACGCCGAGAAGATCCTGTCGGCGCCAGACGACGAGCAGGGCCAGCGGCGCGAGGGCCCCCAGCGCCGCGAGCACCGCCACCGTCCGCGCATCGGGCCTGGACAATCGACTCACCCGTCCAGCATGTCGTGACATCGGCGGCTGTCAACCGGAGAGCCGGTCGCCGCGCCGGTCGACCGGTCCGTCCGACGTGCCCGGTCGGCATCGCTACGCAGAAGCTTTGGGTCGCTACCCTGGGTGTTCCGCAGGCTGGTCCGTCAGCGAGGTCATCCATGAACGTGCGCAGTTCCCGATCCCGGCTCCGCTCGGTCGCGACGACACTGGCGGTCGCCCTCACCCTCACCCTGGCAGCCGCCGCCGGCTGCGACAGCCGGCGGGAACCCGACCTGCCGTCCGTGCAGCAGAAGATCCGTGAGTCGCACATCTACCGGCAGTCACAGCTGCGCATCGGCGTCGCCACCAAGGAACCGCTGATGGGCGACCTGCGCAACGGTCAGCACGTCGGCTTCGACGTCGAGATCGGCAGGTACATCGCCGCCTCCCTCGGCTACGAGGGCGAGCAGCGGCTGGAGTTCGTGTCGGTGGCCACCGAGAGTCGGATCCCGGCGTTGCAGGGCGGCACTGTCGACCTCGTGGTGTCCAGCTTCTCCATGACCGAGGAGCGCGAAAAGCTTGTCAGCTTCGCCGGCCCGTACTTCGTGACCACGCAGGAGGTGATGGTGCCAGTCCGTCTCAAGGACAAGATCCGCACCATCGAGGACCTGCGCGAGCCGGCCTACAAGGTCTGCACCAGCGGCGGTTCCACCACCGAGGCCGAGCTGGAGAAGCACGGGGTCAAGACGTTCGTGGTGAAGGACGTCAAGGACTGCGTCGACGGCATTCGCGGCGGCCGCTATGACGCGGTCAGCTCGGACGAGACGATCCTCGCCGGATTCCTGGCCACCTACCCCAAGGAGTTCGAGGTCGTGGACATGCCCTTCGGCACCAGCGAGCTGCTGGGCATCGGCGTGCCGATCGGCGACCCCGCCCTGCGTGACCTGGTCGCGTACTTCCTGCAGAAGAGCTACGAGCAGGGCCGCAACGGGCAGGCGAGCCCCTGGCAGAGCGCGTACAACCGCACCCTGGGCCCGTGGCTGAACGTGGAGAAACGCCAGCCCCAGCCGCTGAAGGTGCCGAAGCTTGTCGACTTCGACGACAAGGCGCCCTCGACGTGAGCACGGCGCCGACCGCGACCGGCGCCGACGGCCCGGTGCCGCCACCCCGCGCGTCCGTGCCGGGCGCCGAGGTGTCGCCGGCCTTCGCCGGTACGGCCGCGGCCGTACCGGCTGCTGGTGCCGATCCTGCCGGCTGGCCGGTCGGCGTGCCGGTCGCCGCACCAGCCGACCCGGTCATCGCCGAGGTCGAGCCCGGGCGGGTCCGTTGGGATCCGGCCGAGCGGCGGGCCCGCGCCAGCCAGTCCTTCTGGACCGCGCTGGTGGGCGTACCGGCGATCTTCTCGGTGCTCCGCCTCGGGGTGGAGGCGGGCGGCGAGCTGCAGACGACGCTGCTGCTGGTGGCCAACGTCGGGCCGGTCAACCTGCTCGCCGGCTTCCTGACCACGGCGGCTCGGCTGCTCTCCACCGGAATGGTCGCCGTCTTCGCGCTCGGGGCGGTGCTGGCCGTCGGTGCGGACCGGCTGCCACCGGGGACCCGCCGGCGTCCGCTCTTCGCCCGCTGGGCCGACCTCACCCCGGCCTGGGTGGTGCTGGCCAGCTTCCTGCTCGCCCTGATCACCTGGCCGTTGCTCTACCTGCCGCTGCTGCTGCCGGCCTTCGCGGCCGCGTTTCAGCTCCGCCCCGGGCGGCTGCACGAACAGGTGGTGCCCCGGCTGCTCATGATCGTCGCGCTGCTCGCCGGGTACGCCTGGCTGCTGCTGCCCACGCTGCGCGACGCCGGTAGGCAGGGGGAGCTGTTGGTGCTGGCGCTTCTCGCGGTACCACCGCTGCTGGCCCTGTTCGTCGCGGGGCCGTTGCCCGGTCTGGTGATCCGACCGCTGGCATCGGTGACCGAGGTGGCGGTGCTGGCCATGCTGGTCTGGGCCGCGGTGCCGGTGATCAGCACACCGGTGCTGCCGCTGACGGTCACGACCGTGGGCGTGGAGAGCGGACCCACCGAGGACGTACGCGGGCACGTGATCACCACCGACGACGTCAACATGGTGATCCTCCAGGAGCGGGGTGGCGTGCGGTACGTGCCTGTCGATCTGGTCCGCGCGCAGGTGCTCTGCCCGAGCGAGGAGGAGTTGCCCCGGTACCGGCTGCGCATCCGCGACTTCCACGTGGAGGACTCGCTGCTGGAGGGCATGGGCCGCCGGGTCCGCCCGGTGCACCGCATCGACGCCGCCTGCCGGATCCCGGACTGATGTCGTCCAGGGTCCCCGCATATACAGTCCGACTGTATATGCTGCGAGGATGGCTAAGGCTTCCCTGCATGAATCGACCTATCTGATCCTCACCGCGCTCATCGACGCCCCACGGCACGGATACGCCATCCTCGACGAGGTCCGCCGGATCTCCGACGGGCGTGTCGACCTGCGCGCCGGCACCCTCTACGCGGCGCTGGACCGGCTGCGTACCGAGGGCCTCGTCGACATCGAGCGCGAGGAGCAGGTGCAGTCCAGGTTGCGCCGCTACTACCGACTCACCGCCGCCGGGGTGCAACGCCTGGCCGAGGAGTCGGCACGCCTGCGGAGCAACGCCGACGCGGCGAGCGTGCGGCTGCGTCGTGCCGGCCTCATCGTCGAGGGCGGTGCGGCGTGACGTTGCACCAGGTCTACCGGCGGCTGCTGGCCTGCTATCCGCGTGCGTACCGGCGGCAGTACGAGGACGAGATGATCGGGGTGTTGCTGGACGACGCCGCGCCGGGCCAGCGCAGGCCCGCCGCACGGGACGTGTCCGCCCTGCTCGGTGGGGCGTTTCGGGCGCACGTACGCCAGGTTGGCGCCCGGTTGTCGGTCGACGCGTGGCGGGACGCGGCGCAGGTGCTGGGCCTGATCGCCGCGCTGCTGCTGTTCGTGCGCGCCGCGCGCGTTCCGGTGCTGCACCTCAGCATGTACGCGCAGAGCTATCCGGACGGGATCGGTGAACCGTTCGTCCTCTGGCCGGGTGGTCCCCTGGCGGCGCTCTGGCTCGTCGTGGCGGTGTTCGCCGCACTCGGGTGGGGGCGGGTGGCGGCTGCGATCGCCGTCGGCGGCGCGGCGTACGAGGTGGTTCGGGTCGCCGAGGCATACGGGCAGTATTCGACGGTCCGCAACCTCTGGCCCGCCGTGCTCGCCGCGATGGTCCCGTTGGCACTCGCCCTCCGCGCTCCCCGTTCCGTAACGGCTGTCCTCGCCCGCTGGCGGCTCGGCACACTCGCGGCGGCGACGGTGGTGAGCGTCGGTGCTCCGAGCATCGCCATGCTGACCGGCGCCGACGACTCGACGTCGCCCATCTACGGCACGTGGATCTTCACGGTCGGCGTCGGCCGGGTCGAGGCGATCCTGCTGACCGCGGGATACCTGCTCTTCGCCCTCGTCATCCTGTCGACGCCGACGGTGCTCCGACTGCGCCTGCTCGCGCTCGTCGTCCCGGTGGGCGTCACGCTGCTGCTCACCCGGGTGGGGCTCGGGACCACGGGCACCTACCTCGAACGGTCCACCCACGACGGTGTCCTCGACGCGCTCACCTGGGCGCAGTGGTCGACCCTGGCACTGATGCCCGCGTTGCTCTTCGCGGTGACCGTGGCCATCCTGCACCACCGCGAGCGTCCGCGCTCGGAGCCGGCGTAGGCAGGGAACGGGCGGTGGGTGATCGACTCGGTTTTCCTGAAGTCGGGGCATCGTTGGGCCTCGGACACCCCGGATTCAAGGAGACCGAGTCGATCACCGGGCGGGCCGGACGGTCGGCGGCGTCAGTAGGACTTGTCCTGGCCGAGGACGTGCTGGGCCACGAAGTTGAGGATCATCTCTCGACTGACCGGGGCGATCCGGCCGGCCCGGACCGCGCCGAGCAGGGTCGCCACCCCGTACTCGGTGGTCATGCCGGCCCCGCCGAGCACCTGCACGGCGGTGTCCACGGCGAGCGCGGCGGCCTCCCCGGCCGCGTACTTGGCCATGTTGCCGGCCACCCCGGCCTCCAGGTCGCGGCCCGCGTCGTACAGGGTGGCGGCCTTCTGGATCATGAGTCGGGCCAGCTCCACCTGCACCGCCGCGTGTGCCAGCGGATGTGACACGCCCTGGTGGGAGCCGATGCTGCGGCCACCCCAGACCTTGCGGGTGGCGGTGTACCCGCTGGCCCGCTCGATGGCGTACCGGCCGGTGCCGGCACCCATCGCGGCCACCGTGATCCGCTCCGGGTTGAGCCCGGCGAAGAGCGCCGGCAGGCCGGCGTCCAGCGACTCGCCGAGCAACGCGTCGGCGGGCACGCGCACGTCGTCCAGGTAGAGCAGGAACTGGTTCTCCGGGGACACGATCTCCATGTCCAGCTTGGAGCGGGTCAGCCCGGCGGCGTCGGTCGGCACGAGGAACAGCGCCGGCTTCAGCCGCTGCCCAGCGGCGTCCCCTGAACCGGCCGGGCCGTCCTCGACGGCGACACGGGCCACCACCAGCACGTGGCCGGCCTCGTCGACGCCGGAGATGTAGCACTTGCGTCCGTTGAGCAGCCAGCCGTCGCCGTCGCGGCGGGCCACCGTGCCGAGCCGGTGGAAGTTGGAACCGGCCTCCGGCTCGGTGATCGCGAAGACGATCTTCTGGGAGCCGTCGGCGAGGCCGGGCAGGTGCCGCTTGCGCTGCTCCTCGGTGCCGTGCCGGGTGAGCACGGTGCCCGCGATCGCGGGGGAGACCACCAGCAGCAGCAGGGGACAGCCGGCGGCGGCCAACTCCTCGCAGACGATGGCCAGCTCGGTGATGCCGCCGCCACCGCCGCCGTACTCGGTGGGGATGTTGACCCCCAGGTAGCCGAGCCGTCCCGCCTCCGCCCACAGCTCGGTGGTGTGTTCGCCGGCCTTCGCCTTCTCGACGAAGTAGCCGTGGCCGTAGCGGCGGCCCAACGCCCGCACGGCGTCGCGCAACTGGTCCTGCTCAGGGGTGAGGTCGAAGGTCATCAGGCGTCCTCTTCTTCGATAACGGCCAGCACGGCACCCGTGCGCACCTGACCACCGGCCGGCACCGGCAACTCGGCGACCACGCCGTCGGTCGGGGCGAGCACGGGATGTTCCAGCTTCATCGCTTCCAGGGTGAGCAGCGGATCGCCGGCCGCGACCCGCTGGCCGACCTCGACGTGCACCCGGGTCACCGCGCCGGGCAGCGGCGCGAGCAGCGACCCGGCCGCCACCTCCGCCGTGGGCAGCGGGAGACGCGGCAGTTCGACCAGGCTCGCCGCCCCCACCGGGCCGTCCACGAAGACCTCGGACCCCACCCGGTGTACGCGCAACTGCCAGCGGCTCTCCAGCACGGTGAGCACCACCCGGTCCGGGGTGGCCTCCTCCAACCGGGCCGGGATCTCGCCGGCCGGATCCGTCGACCACTCGGCGAGGCTGCCATCCCGGTCCAACCGGTAGCGAACCTCGAGCTCCTGCCCGGCCCGGTCGGCGTACCGGGCCACCTGCGGAAACGCCGGCACGTTGCGCCAACCCGAGGGGAGCCCGGCGAGCACGGGGGCGGTCGCCCGCCGCGCGGCGGCCGAAGCGAGCGCGGCGGCCAGCGCCGCCACCGACAGCAGGTCGGCGGGCAGCAGTGGGGCGAAGACCTCCGCATGTCGGTCGAGGAAGCCGGTGTCGACCTCCAGCGCGCCGAAATCCGGGCTGCGCAGCACCCGCACCAGCAGATCCCGGTTGGTGGCCACGCCGTGCAGTTCGGCCCGCGCGAGCGCGCCGGCCAACGCCCGGGCCGCCTCGGCGCGGGTCGGCGCCCACGCGATCAGCTTGGCCAGCATCGAGTCGTAGTGCACGCTCACGGTCGAGCCGTCCAGCACGCCGGAATCCAGGCGCAGGCCCTTCGTCGGCGTGAACTCGCCGGACAACCCGGGGATCGCGAACCGGTGCAGGGTGCCGGTGGCCGGGCGGAAGTTCTGGGCCGGGTCCTCGGCGCAGAGCCGCACCTCGATCGCGTGGCCGTCGGCCGGCGGAGTCGTCGTGAGCGGTAGCGGCTCGCCCTCCGCGACCAGCAGTTGCAGCCGGACCAGGTCCAGCCCGGTGACCGCCTCGGTGACCGGGTGCTCGACCTGGAGACGGGTGTTCATCTCCAGGAAGTGGAACTGTCCGTCGGGGGCGAGCAGGAACTCGACAGTGCCGGCGCCCACGTAGTCGACGGCACGGCCGGCGGCCACCGCCGCCTCGTGCAGGCGGGCCCGCAGCTCCGGGGCCAGGACCGCGGGAGCCTCCTCGACGATCTTCTGGTGCCGGCGCTGGATCGAGCAGTCGCGCGCCCCGAGGGCCACCACCGTGCCGTGGGTGTCGCCGAAGATCTGCACCTCGACGTGCCGGCCGCGCTCGACGTACCGCTCCACGAAGACCGTGCCGTCGCCGAACGCCGCAGCCGCCTCGCGGCGCGCGGAAGCGACGGCCTCGGCGAGCCCGTCCGGGTCGCGGACCACCCGCATGCCCCGGCCGCCGCCACCCGCGGCGGCCTTGACCAGCACCGGGTAATCGGTGACCTGGTCGGTCTCGGTCCAGGTGGGCAGCATCGGCACGCCCACGTCGGCGAGCAGCGCCTTGGCGGCCACCTTGTCGCCCATCGCGGCGATCACCTTGGCCGGCGGGCCGACCCAGGTCAGCCCGGCGTGGTCGGCGACCCGCGTCGCGAACTCGGCGTTCTCGGCGAGGAAGCCGTAGCCGGGGTGCACGGCGTCCGCGCCGGACCGGCGGGCCGCCCGCAGGATCTGCGCCATGTCCAGGTACGTCTCGGCGGGCGTGTTCCCGGGCAGGTGCACGGCCAGGTCGGCCTCGGCGACGAACGGCGCGTCGGCGTCCGCGTCGGAGTACACCGCGATGGTGGTGATGCCCAGGGTCCGGCAGGTGGCAAAGATCCGACGGGCGATCTCGCCCCGGTTGGCGACGAGAAGTCTGGTGATCACAGTTTTAACCCCTCACATCCGGAAGACGCCGAAACCATCGGCGCCCCGCACCGGTCCGTTGTGGATCGCCGAGAGGCAGAACCCGAGGACGGTACGGGTGTCCCGAGGATCGATCACCCCGTCGTCGTAGAGCCGGCCGGACAGGAAGAGCGCGCCGGACTGCGACTCGATCTGCTGCTCGACCATCATCCGCATCGCCGTGTCGGACTCCTCGTCGAAGGAGCGCCCCCGGGCGGCGGCGGCCTGCCGGGCCACGATGGACAGCACCCCCGCGAGCTGCGCCGGGCCCATCACCGCCGACTTCGCGTTCGGCCAGGTGAACAGGAACCTCGGCTCGTACGCCCGGCCGCACATGCCGTAGTTGCCGGCCCCGTACGAGGCGCCCAGGTTGACCGTCAGGTGCGGCACCGTCGAGTTGGACACCGCATTGATCATCAGTGCGCCGTGCTTGATGATGCCGCGCTGCTCGTACTCCGTGCCGACCATGTAACCGGTGGTGTTCTGGAGGAAGACCAACGGGGTGTCGGAGGCGTTCGCGAGCTGGATGAACTGGGCCGCCTTCTGCGCCTCCGCGCTGAACAGCACCCCCCGGGCGTTGGCCAGCACGCCCACCGGGTAGCCGTGCAGTTCGCCCCAGCCGGTGACCAACGCGTCCCCGTACGCCGGCTTGAACTCGTCGAAGTCGCTGCCGTCCAGGATCCGGGCCAGCACCTCGCGCGGGTCGAACGGCACCTTCAGGTCGGCGCTGACGATGCCGAGCAGATCCTCCGGGTCGTACTTCGGTGGTTGCGGCACCGCCGTGCGCGGCGACGGGCCCTGCTTGCGCCAGTTGAGCCGACGTACGCACCGCCGGGCCAGCCGGATGCCGTCCCGCTCGTCCTCGGCCAGGTAGTCGGCCAGCCCGGACGTGCCGGCGTGCATCGCGGCCCCACCCAGCGACTCGTCGTCGGTGACCTCACCGGTGGCCATCCGCACCAGCGGCGGCCCGGCCAGGTAGACCTGTGACCGGTCCCGAATCATGATCACGTGGTCGGACATCCCCGGCACGTACGCGCCACCGGCCGTGGCGTTGCCGAAGACCACGCTGACCGTGGGGATGCCCGCCGCCGAGAGCCGGGTCAGATCGCGGAATACCCGCCCACCCGGAATGAAGATCTCCGCCTGGCTGGGCAGGTCCGCCCCGGCCGACTCGACCAGATTGACCATCGGCAGCCGATTGGCCAGGGCGATCTCACCGGCCCGCCGGGTCTTGGCGAGGGACCACGGGTTGACCGCACCGCCGCGTACCGTCGGGTCGTTGGCGACGATCAGACACTCCACGCCCTCGACCACCCCGATGCCGGTGACGACGCTGGCCCCGACCGGAAAGTCGGTGCCGTACGCGGCGACCGGCGACAACTCCAGGAACGGGCTGTCCGCGTCCACCAGCAGCTCGATCCGCTCGCGGGGGAGCAGCTTGCCGCGTTCGTGGTGCCGGGCCACGTACTTCTCGCCACCGCCGGCTCGCGCCTGGTCCAGCGCGGCATCCAGCTCGGCCAGGCGTTCCAGCAGTGCCGTCCGGTTCGCCACGTACCCGGGCGCCGCCGGGTCGATCGCGCTGTCCAGAATGCTCACAGGCCCATGCCCTTCGCGATGATCTCGTTCATGATCTCGGTGGTGCCGCCGCCGATGCCGAGGATCCGGGCATCGCGGTAGTGCCGCTCCACCTCCGCGTCGCGCAGGTAGCCGAAGCCACCGTGCAGTTGCAACGCCTGGTCGACGACCTGGTCGCAGGCGGCCACCGCCACGTTCTTGGCCATCGCCACCTCGGTCACCACCGGCTCGCCTGCGACTGCTCCGGGTCGCGGCGCGGCGTCAGACGCGCCGAGCTGGAGTGGTCGAGCCACCCGGGTGGCCACCTCGTGCACGTACGACCGGGCCACCTCCGCCCGGGTGTGCATCTCGGCCAACCGGTGCCGGACCACCTGTCGGCTGGCCAGCGGACGCCCGAAGGTCTCCCGGTCCCGGCACCAGCGCGTCGCCAGCTCGACGCAGCGCTGCGCGGTCGCGTACGCCTGGGTCGCCAGCGACAGCCGTTCCGCCGCGAAGTGCTGCATGATCGCCAGGAAGCCGGTGTTCTCCGCGCCGATCCGGTTGGCGACCGGCACCCGCACGTCGACGAACGACAGCTCGGCGGTGTCCGAGCAGTGCCAGCCCAGCTTCTCCAACCGGCGTCCCACGGTGAACCCGGGCAGCCCCTTGTCGATGACCAGCAGGGTCAGCTCGCCGCTGCCGGGAAAGCCGGTGCAGACCGCCGTGGTGACGAAGTCGGCCCGGTGCCCACTGGTGATGTACGCCTTCGACCCGTTCACCACGTAGTGGTCGCCGTCGCGGCGGGCGGTCGTGCGGATGCCGGCCACGTCGGAGCCGCCGTCCGGCTCGGTGATGGCCAGGGCGCCGATCATCGTGCCGGCCAGGGTGGGCCGCACGTACCGCTCGATCAGACCGTCGTCGCCCGGGGACGCGGTGCCGCCGAGCCGGCCGCCCAGCGAGCCACCGGAGCGGGCACCGGCCGCCGCCACCATGTGCGGCAACGCGATGCCGTGCGTGAACAGGGCCGCCACCAGACCGGACGAGCCGCCGGAGCGGATCACCTCCTCGGTCACGATGATCGAGTCGAGCAGGTCACCGCCGCTGCCGCCGACCGACTCCGGAAAGCCGACGCCGAGCAGGCCGAGCTTCGCGGCGCTCGCGTGCAGCGCCCGGGGCACCTCGCCGGCCCGCTCCCAGTCGTCCAGGTGCGGCAGCACCTCCCGGGTCACGAACGAGCGGGTCAGCTCGCGCAGTTGCCGCCGCTCCGGCGTGTCCACGATGCTCACGGCGCGACCAGCCCACTCCGCGCGTTCACGGCGCCACCGCGGCGGGTAGGTCGACGATCCGGGCGCGCAGCAGCTCGCCGAGCGCCTTGGCCTGCGGATCGAAGCGGGTGGACGCGGCCACCCCCGCCCCGAGCAGTCCCTCGATCACGAAGTTGAGCGCGCGCAGGTTCGGCAACTCGTAGCGCCGCACCGACAACGGCGCGGTCTCCGGCAACAGCGTGGCCAACCGCTCGACGGTCAACCAGGTGCGCAGCCACGCGTACCCGGCGTCGGTTCGCGCCCAGACACCGAGGTTGGCGTCCCCACCCTTGTCCCCGGAGCGTGCGCCGACCACCTCGCCGAGCGCCCCGCGCCGGGTCGGACCATCGACCGCCGCGGCGCCGTACGGGACAGTCCCGTCCGCGGCGGCGGCATCGGCGGCGGTGCGGATCGGCGGGGCGATCGGCACCCGCTCACCGCCGGGCAGTACCGCGACGTGCGCCACCGCGGTCTGCGGCACCGCGTCGGCGGTGAAGACGCCGTACGGTGTCGCGTCGCCCGGCAGGGTGGTCAGCGTGCAGCCCGGGTAGGAGGCTAGCGCCAACTCCACCGCGGCGGCCGAGAAGGCCCGTCCGGCCCGCCCCCGGTCGCCGTCGCGCAGGTGTACGTGCAGCAGCGCGCTGGCGGCCTCGGTGTCGGCGGCGTCGGCGTGGTCGGTCCGGGCCAGTGTGAACTCCAACCCGTCCTTGCCCACCGCCTCCTCGACCTGCCCCCGGACCAGTGCGGACTTCGCCTCGATGTCGAGCCCGCAGAGGACGAACGTCATTGAGTTGCGGAAACCGCCGAGGTTGTTGACGCCGACCTTGAGCGTGGCCGGCGGCGGCGTACCCCGGACACCGGAGACCCGCACCCGGTCCGGCCCGTCGGGGCGCAGTGTCACCGTGTCCAGTCGGGTCACCACGTCCGGCCCCAGGTACGCCGGCCCCCCGATCTCGTAGAGCAGCTGGGCGGTGACCGTCTCCACGGTGACCGCACCACCGGTGCCGGCATGCTTGGTGAGCACCGTCGAACCATCGGCGTGCACCTCGGCGATCGGAAATCCGGGTCGGTGCCCGCCGTCGGGCAGCTCCGTGAAGAAGCTGAAGTTGCCACCGGTGACCTGTGCGCCGCACTCGACGAGGTGCCCCGCGACTGTCGCCCCGGCCAGCTCGTCGAGGTCGTCGCGGCTCCACCCGTACCGGGCGATGGCCGGACCGACGACCAGCGAGGCGTCGGTGACCCGACCGGTGACCACCACGTCCGCCCCGCCGTCGAGGCAGGCCGCGATGCCGAACGCGCCGAGGTAGGCGTTCGCGCTCAACGCGTCCGGCCGCTGGATGGTGTCGCCCTCGACGTACCCGATCCGGGCCGGCAGGCCGAGCCGGGCGGCGAGTGCGGTGATGGCGGCGGCCAGGCCTGCCGGGTTCAACCCGCCGGCGTTCGTCACGATCCGCACCCCGCGCTCCAGCGCGGTGCCGAGGCACGTCTCCAGTTGACGCAGGAACGTCTTCGCGTAGCCCAGGTCGGGGTCGCGCAGCCGGTCCCGGGCGAGGATCAGCATGGTCAGCTCGGCCAGGTAGTCACCGGTCAGCACGTCCAGCTCACCGCCGTCGAGCATCTCCCGCCAGGCGGTGAACCGGTCGCCGTAGAAGCCGGAGGCGTTGCCGATCCGGATCATGCCGGCACTCCGTGTCGGCCGGTCGGCTGCCGGCCGCCACCCGGCGGCCCGGCGAACGCCTGCGCCACGTCCAGCCACTCGTCGGCGACCGGCCCGGTGGCGACCAGGGCGAGGTCCGCGCGGTGTCGGCGCTGGGTGACCAGCAGGCAGAAGTCCAGGGCGGGCCCGCTCAGCCGGTCGGCGGCGTCCGCCGGCCCCCAGGCCCAGATGTCGCCGCCGGGCCCGACCAGCTCGACCCGGACCGGCGTCGTCGGGATGTCCCGGCCGTGGGCGGCGAAGCCGTGCCCGAGGGTACGCACACCGAGGTGCGCGACGTGCCGGAGCCGGTCGCTGGCCGGCCGGACGACGCCGAGCGCGTCGGCCACGTCCACACCATGTGCCCAGGTCTCCATGATCCGGGCGGTCACCATCGAGGTGGCCGACATCCGGGTGCCGAACCACTGCAGTTTCTCGCCGGTCGGGACGGCGGCCAGCGCGTCGGCGAGCGCCGTCCGGCCGGCCCGCCAACGGGCGAGCAGCTCCGCGGGCGGGGCGAGGAACTCCTCGGCACCGGCGTCGGCCATTCGGGTCACGTCCGGCGCGGCCGTCACCGTCGCGAGGAACGCCTCGGGGTCGGTGGCTGCCAGCAGCGACACCTGGTCGGTCCAGGCGAGGTGGGCGATCTGGTGCCCGATGCTCCAGCCCGGCGCGAGGGTCGGTCGGGCCCAGTCGACCGCCGGTAGCGGCGCCACCAGGCTGTCCAGTTGCGCGGACTCGGCGGCCAGGTCCGCGAGCAGGTCGGTCTGGTCGACCATGGGTGCCTCCGGTCGGTCTTGGCCGGCGCGGCCAGCGGTCAGGGCGTGAGCAGGGTGGCGAGTTGACGCTTCCAGGTGCTCAGCAGTGCGGTGCGGCGGGTCGAGTCGTCGTTGAGCAGGTTGGCCACCCCGAGCCCGCGGAGCAGGTCGAGGGTGGCCTGCACCGCCTCTCGGACCCCGGGGCGGCGCTCGTCGACGCCGAGCAGGGTGACGGTGAGCCGATGCATCTCCCGGCCGACGGTGGCCTCCAGCGGCACCAGGGCGTCCCGTAGTTCGCGATCGGTGCGGGCAGCGACCCAGAGCTCCAGAGCCGCCACGAACAGCGGCCCGGTGAACGCCACGCCGAGCAGGTCGATCACCCGGTCCAGCCGCTGTGGGCCGGCCGGCAGTGCCTCGGCCTCCACCCGCAACTCGTCGGCCCGGCGCTCGGCGAGATGTGCCACGGCGGCTGTCACCAGCGCGGCCTTGGTCGGGTAGTGGTGCAACTGGGCGCCGCGCGAGACCCCGGCCCGGGCCGCGACGACGGTGGTGGTGGTGCCGGACCAGCCATGCTCGACCAGGCAGTCGACTGTCGCCTCCAGCAGGCGGGCCTGGGTGGCCCGGCTGCGCTCCTGCTGAGGGACACGCGTCGATGTGGTGGACACGGGAACAGCCTGCGCCCTCCGAAACAAACAGTCAAGACTGACTTTTTCTGGCTGCCGTTCCCTCTCGTCGCCGACACGCCCGTGCCACAGCGGTCAGCGGCGACTGTCCTGGTTGCGGAGGTTGTTCTGGTTTGAGCCGGACGAGGTAGCGGTACGCCGAACGATCGGCTTGAATCGGGTCCGCATGGCTGTGGGCGCGCTGGCAGAGACGCGGGGGACGAACGGTCAATGGCGAACGATCAGTACACCGACGGCACCGCACCTGACCCGGCGACCGCCGGTTCGGCTGCCGAGTTCGTGGCCCAGATGCGCGCGCTGCGGCAGTGGTCCGGGTTGACCATTCGACAGGTGTCGAAGAGGGCGCGGGACGCCGGCGACGTGCTCCCACACAGCACCCTGAACACCGCCCTGGGCCGGGCCCACCTGCCGAGGGAGACGCTTGTCGCGGCGTTCGTCCGTGCCTGCGGAGGCGATCAGGCCACGGTGGACCACTGGGTCGCGGCGCGCAAGGTGCTTGCCGCGGCCACCGCCGGTCAGCCCGAGCCGGTCACCGTCGCCGCCGACCCGGGCATGGCCGATGCCGACTCGTTCGTCGACGAGCCGAGGGTCCGCCCGCCGTGGGGGTTGCTCGACGCGGTTCCACCCCTGCCGGCCGAGCTGGCGTCGGAACCCGGTTGGGGGCTCGACGGCCCGACGCCGCCGGCAGCCGAGACCGCGGATCGCACCGGCGAACCGGCGGCCGGTGGGCAGCCCGTCGCCGCCACGGCGGCTGCCGGCGCGCTCGTTGCGGGGGTGCGGGGTGCGGGTGGGCAGCCTGTCGCGGATGCGCGGGGTGCCGCCGACCGGCTTGTCGCCGCCACGGCGAGCATCGGCGCGTCGCACGGGTCGGTCGCGGCCGGGCCGAGTCCGGTTGTCGCGGGCGAGCGCTCGCCGGGTGACGAGTCCGCCCTGAGCCGCGAGCCCGACCCGGCGGGCGGGCGGCCCGAGCCGGCCGCCGACGAGTCGACGCCGACCGAGGACCAGCCGGTCCGTCCCCTGCTGTACGCCGATGGGCCGCTGGCGACCGCCGTGAAGGGCCGGCGCAACAACGCCTGGGCGGGGTTGCACCGCAAACGTGCCCCGAACGTCGACGCTGCCGCCGCGCCACTGCGGCTGCGGGACTTCGTGCCGCCGCTGGCCTTCCGGTTCGGCCGGCCGACACGCGCACTCCTCGGCGTACTGGTGCTGCTGCTGATCGTGGTGGCCGGTGGCATCGTGATCCGGACCCTGCGCGATCCCGACGCCGGGGACGGTCCCCCGCCGGTGCTCGCCGAGCCGACGGCCAGCCTCGACGTCGACGTGCAGTTGCCACCCGCCGACGCTGGCGCGCCGACATCCAGCCCGAGCCCGAGCCTGAGCCCGCCCCCGACCAGCGCCGCGCCGGCGGTCACCAGCCCCGCGCAGAGTGCACCCAGGTCGAGTGCACCCAGGTCGAGCGCACCCCAGGCGGCGCAGACGAAGGCGGCCGCCACGCTGCCCGCCGCGGGGCAGTACCGGATGATGCCGGCAGCCACCGTCGGGCAGTCGTACTGCGTGGGCGTGGGTCCGGAGCCGGGGAACGACCGCCCGGAGGTGGCGACGCTCGTTTCCTGTGCCCAGGCCGAGCCGGCCACCAGCGAGCTGCGGAAGGTCGGCTCGAACACGTACCAGATCTACTGGGCACACCCGTCCGGAGGTGGTGGCTGCCTGCAGGTCGACCCCGACCCGAGCGGCGAACCGTCGACCGTCGACGGGCAGTTGGTGGCACCACGCAGCTACTGCAACCGCCCGGACCAACGTTTCATCCTCGAACCGGTCCAGGCGAGCGGGGGCCAGGGTTACCGGCTGCACGCCACGACCGCACCGAACAGGTGCATCGGTCCGATCGGCGGCGGCCGGGCCGCGGGCACGGCCATCGCCCAGGTGTCGTGCTCCAGCGACAACATGCAGGTATTCCTTTTCAGGTGATGCACTCCGGCCAGCCACTCGGACGTCCCGGTTGGTGGTCGTGGTCGGTCGAGGCGATGCCCCGCGAAGAACGACCATGGGCTGCTCCTGACCGCCTGTTCCCGCCCTACTTGCCACCGGTCTTCTTGGCGCCCTTGTCGGTGTCCGCGGTCTTCTTGGTGGTGGTGGTCTTCTTGGGCGTGGTCTTGTTGCCGGTGGTGGTCTTCTTGGTGGTGGGTCCGTTGTTGGTGTTGCGGGCGTTCTGTTCGCGGAGTTTGCGGGTGCGTTCGGTGACGCAGGTGTCGTAGCCGCCGCATTCCTTGCGGGCCTGGAGGTAGGCGGGGTCGTTGTTGGATTGGTTGGCGCGTTTGGTGCTGGTGGTGGTCTTCTTGGTGTCGGTCTTTTTGGTGGTGGTGGTCTTGTTGGGCGTGGTCTTGTTGCCGGTGGTGGTTCTCTTGGTGCTGGGCTCGTTGTTGGTGTTGCGGGCGTTCTGTTCGCGGAGTTTGCGGGTGCGTTCGGTGACGCAGGTGTCGTAGCCGCCGCATTCCTTGCGGGCCTGGAGGTAGGCGGGGTCGTTGTTGGATTGGTTGGCGCGCTTGGTGCTGGTGGTGGTCTTCTTGGTGTCGGTCTTCTTGGTGGTGGTGGTCTTCTTGGGCGTGGTCTTGTTGCCGGTGGTGGTCTTCTTGGTGCTGGGTCCGTTGTTGGTGTTGCGGGCGTTCTGTTCGCGGAGTTTGCGGGTGCGTTCGGTGACGCAGGTGTCGTAGCCGCCGCATTCCTTGCGGGCTTGGAGGTATGCGGGGTCGTTGTTGGATCGGTCGGTCTGCTTCTTGAGCTTGGTGTTCAGCTCGCGGAGTTTGCGGGTGCGTTCGGTGACGCAGGTGTCGTAGCCGCCGCATTCCTTGCGGGCTTGGAGGTAGGCGGGGTCGTTGTTGGATCGGTCGGTCTGCTTCTTGAGCTTGGTGTTCAGCTCGCGGAGCTTGCGGGTGCGATCCGTGACACAGGTGTCGTAGCCGCCGCATTCCCGCTGGGCCTGGAGGTAGTTGCGGTCGTTCCTGGACCGCTTCGCGATGTTCTCGGCCTCCTCGTACTTGATCAGCGCCGGCCCGATCCGCAGGGCCTCGGTCTGCCGGAAGCCCTTCGAGCTGTCGAAGTCACGCCTGGTCTTCTCCCACGGGCTGCGCTCCGGATACTCGCGGTAGTCGTCGATGATGCGCTGGCGCAGCGCCGGATCCTCCATGGCGCGGTGCAGCAGCTTCTCGTCCTCCACCTGGCCGTGCTTGCGGATCTCGTCGGCGATGCCCTGGCCGATCAGCTCGCCGGCCCCGCTGTCGACCCGCGGGCCGCGCCGCCCGAGCACCGAGGACCATGGACGCGTCACCTTCGGGCCGGCGGACTGGAGTCCCTTCGGCGCGGTCCTGGTCGCGCCGGTCGGTGGCTTGTTCGGCCCCTTCGGGCGACGGGCCGTGGTGCCGGAGGTGTCGCCGTCGTCGCCCCTGCGACGGTCATAGTCGGCCTTCTCCGCCTCGGCCTCGGCCAGTTCCTTCTGGACGGCGTCGCGCTTCTTCGCCAGCTCCT
This sequence comes from Micromonospora sp. NPDC049101, assembly GCF_040648675.1. Taxonomy (NCBI): domain Bacteria; kingdom Bacillati; phylum Actinomycetota; class Actinomycetes; order Micromonosporales; family Micromonosporaceae; genus Micromonospora; species Micromonospora sp. NPDC049101. The sequence continues at coordinate 110,721 of NZ_JBEZED010000023.1, forward strand.
TCTTGGCGCCCGGCAGAGCACCCCTCCGCTCGGCCTTGGCGATTTTTCCGTCCAGATCCTTGAGCGTGTTCCGCAGCCGTTTGACGTTCCCGTCGTAGTCGGGCTTGCTGGGCGTCGCATCGCGGAGGCTGCGACGGTTGTTGGCCACGTCCTTCCGCATCTTCGGCAACTTGGCCGCTGCCTTGGCCCGTTGCTTCGGCGAGCGGGTGGTGTCCGTCGCGATCTCCGTCAGCCTCTTCAGCTTTCGTTCGCTTCTCTCAAGCTTCTTCCTCTGGGCCGTAAGGCGCTTCTGCGCCTTGCGGTAGACCGCCTCGCCGTCTTGGAGCAGGGGGTAGAGGTCCTTCAGACTGAAGCCGGTCTTGCCCTCCGCCACCCACCCCTGGACCCGGTTGATGACCTGGTCCGCGATGATCTTCTTCATGTAGTTCGGGTCGTCCGGGGTCGGTGAGCCCAGGGCCGAGATGTCGTAACCGAGTTGCGCGAGCATCCGACGGGCTCGCGACATCGCGTTGCGGGATTCGGCCGGATCCGGTGTCGGGCTGGCCGCCGCCGGGCGCTCGTCCGGTTCTCCGGGGGCAGCCGACGCCGCCGGCGCCGGGGCGACAAGCATGAGGCTCGCCGCGACGGCGACCACCGCGACAAGCGGCACCAGCCAACCGCGCCCCACCACCGCCCACCGCGCCAACAGCCAGCCGGTCCGCGGGGAACGGCATCCCGCACGCGTGGTACCCATCACTGCCCTCCAAACCTTCGCCTGCCACGGTCACCCGCCGCCCAGGGCGGCCGGCCCGGATCACGACCGGGCCGGTGGGCGCCGACATCGCGGCCGGCGCTCACTCGTTCCATGACAGCCGTCCCCACCACGTCCGGGAAGAGCGGCCGCAGGTCGGGACAGTCCCGGACAGGGTCCGGCGCAAGAGGTAGCCGGGTCAGACCCGGCCTCAGCGGCCGTCGCGGGGAGCGAAGACGGCGAGCGCCTCGGCGTCACCGTGCCGGGATCGCAGGTATTCGTCGGCCCACTCGGCGGCGTCCGGGAAGGTCGAGTCGGCTGCCACCCGGGCGCAGGCGGCGTCGACGTCGAAGCGGGTACGGCGAAGCTGCACGCCGGGTCCGAGCAGCGCCCAGTACGCCCCCGCGCCGCCGTACGGCATGCCGATGCTGCCCGGGTTGACGACCAGACGTCGGTCGACCAGCCGGGTGAAGGGCATGTGGGTGTGGCCGCAGACCACTGTCGTCACCTCGGCCGGCACCGCGGCGAACACCTCCGCCCAGCGCCCCATCCGGGTGTCGACGAGAACGACCTCCTCGTCGTCGCGGGGGGTGGCGTGGCAGAAGAGCACCGGGCCCAGGCCGTCGATCTCCAGGGTCACCGTCAGCGGGAGTGCGGCCAGCCGATCCACCTGGTCGTCGCGAAGCTGTTCGGCGGCCCAGTTCGACACCTCGATGGAGGCGGGGCGGCCGGCGCGGGCCTCGACGAGTTCCCGGTCGGCGTTGCCGCCCACCCAGCAGATCCGGTCGCCGAGATCAGCGAGCAGGTCCAGCACCTCGACCGGTTGTGGACCGGCCGCGATGTCCCCGGTGAGCACGATCAGATCGGCGGCGGCGACGTCCGGCTCGGCCAGCACGGCCTCCAGCGCGGGCAGCACCGCGTGGATGTCGGAGAGGACAGCAACCCGGTTCGGCATCCGCTCACCCTGGTTGCTGGCGCTGCGCCGAGTCCAGCGATTCCGCTACGGGCAGACGGCGAAATCCGGCCCGGTCCGCGTGCCGCGGGCCGGGCCGGAACGTCACGGGCGCCGGGGTGGTAGCCCGGCGCGCCGGATCAGACGCGGGCGCGCCGGGCCAGGCGCTCCGGGTCCAGGATGATGATGCTCTTGCCGTCCAGTCGCAGCCAGCCGCGCGAGGCGAAGTCGGCGAGCGCCTTGTTGACCGTCTCCCGGGAGGCGCCGACGAGCTGGGCGATCTCCTCCTGGGTGAGGTCGTGGGTCACCCGCAGGACGCCACCGTCGCGGGTGCCGAACCGGCCAGCCATCTGGAGCAGGTTCTTGGCGACCCGACCCGGCACGTCCGTGAAGATCAGGTCGGCGAGCGAGTCGTTCGTCCGTCGCAGCCGCCGGGCGAGCACCCGGAGCAGTTGTTCGGCGATCTCCGGGCGGTTGGCCAGCCACGGCCGCAGCGCCTGCTTGCGCAGTCGTACGAGCCGGGTGTCCGTCACCGCGGTGGCGGTCGCCGTACGCGGACCCGGGTCGAAGAGCGACAGCTCACCGACCATGTCCGACGGCCCCATCACCGCGATCAGGTTCTGTCGGCCGTCCGCTGCGCGGCGACCAACCTTGATCTTCCCGGACAGCAGGATATAGAGGCTGTCACCGGGCTCGCCCTCATTGAAAACGATCTCGCCCTTGCGGACCTCGATCGTCTCCATCTCCTTGGCAAGCGCTTCGGCAGCTTCCGGGTCGACACCCTGGAAGATCCCGCTGCGGGCCAGTACCTCGTCCATCGCGCACCTCCGGTTGCGCGTGCCGTCCGTCGGCCGGGGCCGCCGTCCGCTGATCCCCTCGCGCGCCGCCAAGTCTAGGCGCACGTGAGCATGAATCCGAGGTCGCCCCTGGAATCTTGATCGTTGGGCGTAACCTGCCCGACGTGCTAAGCGAGCCAACTCTGACCAGTCGTGTCGAGGACGGGCGGGACACGCCGCTGCTCGTCTGGCGCGCCGACGGGCCCCTGCGGGCGGTCAGCAGTGCCCCGCTCGGCGGGGGGATCGGGGCTCGGCACTGGGTGCTGAACGCGACGGTGTCGATGTCGTACGACCGGGACGACCCGGCCACCCACCTGGCCGCGCTCGCCGCCGGCCTCGCCCTCGACGGGCCGGGCGTCGGTCTGCTGACCGGCGTGGACGTGGCCGAGGTGGTGGCGCGGACCGACACCGGGGTGCGGGCCTGGGCGACGGTCGGGCTCGGCACGCCGGTGCTCGCGGCAGCGCCCGCACCGCCCGCGCTCGCCGAGCGCGTCGGCACGGTCAACATCGTGGTGTACGTGCCGGCCCGGCTCGCCGACTCGGCACTTGTCAACGCGGTGGCCACGGCGACCGAGGCGAAGGCCCAGGCGATCACCGAGCTGGGGCTGCCGGGGACCGGCACGCCTACCGACGCGGTCACCGTGCTCTGCCCGGTCGGCGGGCCGGAGGCCGCGTACGGCGGGCCGCGCTCCACCTGGGGTGCCCCGCTCGCCCGAGCGGTGCACGCCGCGGTGCTCGCCGGGGGTCTCCGGGCGGTCGTGCCCTGGTCAGAGCAGGTGTCCGGCTGAAATTTCGACCGATCGGCTCTCGTCGGCGAGTTGAGAGCCCGGTAGGGTCGCGAGCGATGTATGCTCCCGCCCCCGTCGCGTCCCGTCCGCGGCGCCGCGTCGCCCTCGGCCTCGCCGCGCTGCTGGCCACCCTGCTCGTCGCCGGCTGCGGTGACTCCGGCGGCGAGGCCTCCGTCTGGCAGCCCGGTGCCGGCGGCGGTGGCACCGGCGCGCCGGTGACCGCTGTCGATCCGGAGGGGCCGGCAGCCCCCGCTGACGGCGCCGCGATCTCGCTCTCCGCCACCGGCGACATCATCATGGGTAACGCGCCGAGCCGGCTGCCCGCCGCCGGCGGCAAGGGCTTCTTCACCTCGGTCACCGAGGCGCTCAAGGCCGACCTGGTGATGGGCAACCTGGAGGAGCCGCTGACCGTGGACACCGGCACCGGCAAGTGCGGTGCCAACTCCACACGCTGTTTCCAGTTCCGGGCCCCACCGGAGTACGCCGCCCACCTGCGCGACGCCGGCTTCGACGTGCTCAACCAGGCCAACAACCACGGCAACGACTACGGGCCGAAGGGCTACGAGAACACCCAGCGGGCGCTGGAGAAGTACGACCTGGAGCACACCGGCGCGCCGGGCCAGATCACCGTGGTCGACGTCAAGGGTGTCAGGGTCGCGGTGGCCGGCTTCTCGTCGTACGCCTGGTCCAACAGCCTTGTCGATATCGCCGGGGCGAAGACTGTGGTCGCCAAGGCCGCCACCATGGCCGACCTGGTCGTGGTGCAGGTGCACATGGGTGGCGAGGGTGCGGAGAAGACCCGGGTGAAGCCGGGCACGGAGATGTTCCTGGGCGAGAACCGGGGCGACCCGGTCAAGTTCTCACACGCCATGATCGACGCCGGTGCGGACCTGATCGTCGGGCACGGGCCGCACGTGCTGCGCGGCATGGAGTTCTACCGGGGCCGGCTGATCGCCTACAGCCTCGGCAACTTCGCCGGCGGTGGCAACTCGCTGAGCAACGACGGCCGGCTCGGCTGGGGCGGGGTGCTGAAGGTGTCGCTGAAACCGGACGGCGCCTGGGCCGGTGGCTCGTTCACCTCGACGTACATGAACGACGCCGGTAAGCCGACGATGGACTCGAACGACCGGGGTCTGGGCCTGATCGGCGACCTGAGCCGGAGCGACTTCCCCAGGAGCGGCGCCCGGTTCGACCGGCAGGGAAAGATCTTCCCGCCAGCCGGCGGCTGACCCGCGGAGGAACGTTCGGGGCGCGACGTAGGCTGACCGTCGTGACCAGTAGTCCCCCCGGTGCCAGCGAGACCGACCTCGGGCGCAAACGCCGTGCCCGCAAGATCGGCCGGGTGCTGGCCGAGACGCATCCCGACGCGCACTGCGAGTTGGACCACTCCAGTGCCCTCGAGTTGTCCGTCGCCACGATCCTCTCCGCGCAGTGCACGGACAAGAAGGTCAACGAGGTCACCCCGAAGCTCTTCGCCCGCTACCCGAGCGCCGCCGCGTACGCCGCAGCCGACCGCGGCGAGATGGAGGAGCTGATCCGGCCGACCGGCTTCTACCGGAACAAGACCGACTCGCTGATCAAGCTCGGCCAGGCGCTTCTCGACAGGTACGACGGCAACGTCCCCGGCCGGCTCGCCGACCTGGTGACGCTGCCCGGGATCGGCCGCAAGACCGCCAACGTGATCCTCGGCAACGCCTTCGACGTTCCCGGCATCACCGTCGACACGCACTTCCAGCGGCTGGTCCACAGGTGGCGGCTGACCGACGAGACCGACCCGGTCAAGATCGAGCACGCGGTCGGCGCGCTGTACGACAAGCGTGACTGGACCATGCTGTCGCACCGGATCATCTTCCACGGGCGACGGGTCTGCCACGCCCGTAAACCGGCCTGCGGCGCCTGCACACTCGCGAAGCTCTGCCCCTCGTACGGCACCGGCCCGACCGAGCCGGCCGCCGCCGCGAAGCTGCTCAAGGGTCCTCGGGCGCGCGACCTGGCGGTGGCCGCCGGGGTCGATCCGGAGCTGGTGCCCGCCCAGGCGGTCGCCGCGGAGGTGCCGTGAACCGCCGCCACGGTGCGGGTGCGACGAGCCGCCGCCTCGCCCTGGTGATCCTGCCGCTGCTGCTGACCGTGACCGGCTGCACCAGCGGCACGGCCGACGACGAGCCGGCCCCCGGCCCGGCCGCCGCCGAACGACCCTCGCCGTTCCGGGACTGCGCCACACTGAACACCGCACCCGCCGCCGCATCTCCCGGCGCGGCGACCTCCGGCGCCGCATCTCCCGGCTCGACGCCCTCCAGCGCGGCGGCGCCCGGCACGGCGGCCCCCGCCGGTGGCGGGCAGGCGCTGCCGGAGCTGACGCTGCCCTGCTTCACCGGCGGTGCCCCCGTCGCCCTGCGGGACGTGGCCGGGCCTGCGGTGATCAACGTGTGGGCTTCCTGGTGCGGGCCGTGCCGCACGGAGCTGCCCGCCTTCCAACGGCTCAGCGAGCGGGCCGCCGGACGACTCCAGGTGGTCGGGGTCAACACCCGGGACAGCCGGGACGGCGCGCGGTCCATCGGCGAGGACTTCGGCGTACGGTTCCCGATCCTGGTCGACCAGGGCGACGCGGTGCAACGGGAGTTGCGGCGCAACGCCTTCCCGCTGACCCTGTTCGTCGACGCGCAGGGCCGGATCCGGCACGTGGACGCCACCGGGGCGCTCGACGACGCCCAGCTCGCCAAGCTGGTCCGCCAGCACCTCGGTCTGGTGGTGCCGGCGTGACCCGTCGACCGCCCGAGTGGATCGAGCCCCTGTTGACCCGGCTCGGCACCGCCCGTGCCGAGGACTTCACCCGGCTGACCACCCCGGCCGAGGGCGGTCGGGAGAGCGCCGTGCTGGTGCTGCTCGGTGAGCAGCCCGGCGCCGGGCCCGACGTGCTGGTCCTGCAACGCGCCGCCACCCTGCGTACCCACGCCGGCCAGCCGGCCTTTCCGGGGGGTGCGGCCGACCCGGAGGACGCCGACGTCCGCGCCACCGCCCTGCGGGAGGCGAACGAGGAGGTCGGCCTGGACCCGACCAGCGTGACCGTGCTGGCCGAGCTGCCGAAACTGTGGATCCCGGTCAGTGACTTCGTGGTCACACCGGTGCTGGCCTGGTGGCACGACCCGCACCCGGTGCACCCGCGGGAGCCGGCCGAGGTGGCGCACGTGGCCCGCCTGCCGGTGAGCGAGCTGGTCGACCCGGCCAACCGGCTGCGAGTCCGCCACCCGAGCGGCTGGATCGGTCCGGCGTTCTCGGCGCGCGGGATGCTCGTCTGGGGCTTCACCGCCGGGGTGCTGGCCACCCTCCTGGAGATGGGCGGCTGGGCCCGTCCGTGGCCGCGTGGCCGGGTGGTGGAGCTGCCGCCCAGCGGTGCCACCCCGGCGCCGTCGGCGGGCACCGACGAGGCCGACGAGACAGCCCTGCGCTGACCGCGACCTCACTTTCCGCAAGCGATGGTCATCCGGCGGGCGCACTGCCCGTACGCTTGACCCGTGTCCGTCGTGGATCTGCTGCTGCTCCTGCTCATGCTCCTGTTCGCGATCAGCGGATACCGCCAGGGCTTCGCCATCGGCATCCTGTCGCTCGCCGGGTTCTTCCTGGGTCTCCTGCTGGGTCTCCAGCTCGGGCCGCTGTTCGCCAGGCAGTTCGTGGATCCGGTCGCCCGGGTGCTGATCTCGCTGGTGGTGATCTTCGGGTTGGCCGTGATCGGGCAGGCGCTGGCCGGCTGGCTCGGCTCACGCCTGCGTAAGACGATCACCAGTGACGTGGGCAGGCGGGCCGACGACATCGGCGGGGCCGTCGTCTCACTGCTCGCGGTGCTCCTGTTCGCCTGGCTGATCGCCGTGCCGTTCGGCTCGTCCGCGGTGCCCTGGATCGCCGCGGCGGTGCGCAACAGCGCGCTGATCACGGTGGTCAACCGGGTCCTGCCGAACGAGGCCCACGACCTCACCACGGCGTTGCAGGACACGCTCGACACCGACGGGTTCCCGGACGTCTTCGGTGACCTCGCGCCCACCCGGGCCCGGCAGGTCGACCCGCCCGACCCGGCGCTGGCCGGCTCGCAGGTGGTGGTCAACGGTCAACGGTCGGTCGTCAAGGTGCTCGGCTCCGCGCCCAGTTGCTCACGCCGCATCGAGGGCTCCGGTTTCGTGTACGCCGACGACCGGGTGATGACCAACGCGCACGTCGTCGCCGGCACCCGCTCGGTCGCCGTGGAGCTGGGCGGCGAGCGGTACGACGGCAAGGTGGTGGTCTACGACCCGGACCGGGACCTGGCCGTGCTGCTCGTGCCCGGGTTGCCCGGTCCGTCCCTACGGTTCGCCGCCGGCAACGCGGGCAGCGGCTCGGACGCCATCGTGCTCGGGTTTCCGCTCGACGGCCCCTACAACGCGCAGTCGGCCCGGGTCCGCGACGTCGACCAGATCACCGGACCGGACATCTACTCCGCCAAGGACGTGACCCGGGAGGTCTACACGATCCGGGCGTTGGTCCGCAGCGGCAACTCCGGGGGGCCGTTGCTGTCCGCCAACGGCCTGGTCCTCGGCGTGATCTTCGCGGCGGTGGCCGACGACCCGAACACCGGCTTCGCGGTGACCGCGGCCGAGGCCCGCCCGGTGGCGCTGGCCGGTGCCGAACGCAACCGGCAGGTCGGCACCGGCGAGTGCACCTGACCGCCGAACGGGGTCAGCTAGAGGCGGGCGCGGTTCGTCGCCCGGTCGGCAGCTTCGCCCGGCCCCACCGCAGCCCTCGGTCCAGCACCGCACGGGCCATGATGGCGACGCAGGTGCCGCCGTTGAGGAAGGACGCCACCACGTCGCTCGGGTGGTGCATCCCCCGATACATCCGGGTCAGCGCCACACCCAGCGGCACCATCAGCAGCAGCGTCCACCAGGCGACCTTCGCACCGGTGCTGCGCGCCCGCAGCGCCATCAGCACGGCGATGCCGACATAGAGCGCGACCGCGGCCGAGGTGTGCCCGGAGGGAAAGCTCGACGTGGGCGGCGAGACGTCCATGTGCTCCACCGCCGGTCGCTGCCTGTCGATCGCCAGCGTGGTCAGCAGGAACACCAGCGCCTGGGCGGTCACCGCCGCGCACAGGAACAGCGGCTCCCGCCAGCGGTTCAGCCAGAGCCGCAGCGCCAGCGCCACCAGGACGGTGACCACGACGATCATCTGGGTGCTGGCCAGTGTGCTGAACACCAGCGAGACGGTGTTCCAGCCGTCCGTGCGGTCGCCGGCGAGCTCCCGGTTCACCGTGTCTTCCACGGTGAACGGCCAGGTCCGTACGAATACCCGGGTGACCAGCACCCCGAGCAGCACCATGACGACGAACAGGAGGGACACCGGCAGCAGCACCCGCCGGATGATCTGGACCACGGTGTCGGACATGCGTGCGCCAATACCCGGTGGACCTCGTCGGCACGCCTCAGACCGCCCCGGGGTGCCGCTCGACCTCGGGAGCAACGCCGTCGCGGACCGGCTGGACCGGCCGAAGGCCGGTGTGTGCACGCCAACTGGTGAACGCGGCGGTGGTGGCCGCGACCACCGCCACACCGAGCAGCCAACCGCCGAGCACGTCGCTGGTGAAGTGCACACCGAGCGCCACCCTGCTCAACCCGGTCACCACGGTGAGCAGCAGCACGGCGACCCAGAGCGCGGCCCGCGCCACTCCCCGGCCGACGTACGGCAGGAACACCAGCAGCAGTACCCCGGCGGTCAGGGTGGCGTTCAGCGCGTGCCCGGAGGGGAACGAGTAGCCGGCGGCCCGCGCCACCGGGTCCAACAGCTCCGGGCGGTCCCGGCCGACGAGCAGCTTCAGCAACGGGCCGAACAGCCCACCCACCACCATGGTGGTGGTCACCCAGAGGGCCAGCCGGCGGGCTCCCCGGCGCAGCAACCAGATCACCAGGAGCAGGGTGACGGCCCGCAGCGGCATCGGCGCGAACACCTCGCTCCAGATCCGCATCAGCACGACCCAGGCCGGGTGCTCGTGCGCGTACCCGTGCAGCCCTGCGGTGACCGCCGTGTCCAGCCGGTGCAGCGGTGCCCAGGCGCCGAGCACCAGCAGCGCGAGCAGCGCGAAAGGCACAAGCACCAGGAAGGCCGCCGTCGCGGCCAGGGTCAGCCGCAGCCCCAGCGGATGGTCCGGGTCGAGTCGGCGGTGCCGCCAGGTCGGGTGTCGGGCGGTGCCGAGAGTACGTGGGCCGGGCGCGTTCATGCGAACCGTTCTACCCCACCGATCGGCCGGTCAGCCCTCGGTCAACGGGACCGCTGACGGAGTCGGCGCACCAGCAGGGTGGCGCCGCCGGTCAGCGCGACGAAGAGCACGAGCCCGGTCCACAGTTGCTCCGGTGCCGACGTGTCCTGGCCACCTGCCGCCCGGGCCCTCCACCGGGTCTGCTGATGGGGGGCGGCGAGACCGAGCGGATCGCTGCCGGCGCCGGCCACCGAGGCGTCGGCCGAGCCGGGAGCCGCGCCGAAGCCAGTCACACCCGGCGACGTCTGGTCGTCCAGCGGGTTGGCGGTCACCGGCGGCACCTGGGCGGTCAACGCGGCAACCGGGTCGACCATCCCGTACCCGAAGCGGTCGTCCCGACCGGTCGGACCGAGATCCCGGGCGGTGGCCAGCAAGCGGTTGACCACCTCACCCGCGGGCATCTGCGGAAAGCGGGACCGGACCAGCGCGGCGGTGGCCGCCACCAGCGGTGCGGCGAAGCTGGTGCCCTGCACCCGCCAGTACCCGCTCGGGGGTTTGGCGCCGACCAGCCCGGTGGCGGGAGCGCTGAGCACCGTCGGCCGGCCGGTGATCGAGCCGGACCACAGGTTCTCGCTGCTGCGCTCCAGGCCGGTGACCGCGACGACGCCCGGCTCACGGGCCGGATACCAGACCTTGGTGCTGGTGGAGGTGGCCAGGTTGCCGGTGCAGGCGATGACGACCACGTCCCGGACGAACGCGTAGTCCAGGGCCGCCGCCAGGGCCGGGCTGTCGCCACTGCCGCCCAACGACAGGTTGATCACGCGAGCTCCGTGGTCGACCGCCCAGCGAACCCCCTGGGCGACGATCAGCGCGTCGTCGTAGCGATTGTCCTCATCGAGCACCCGGACCGGCAGGATCCGCGCGTCCGGCGCGAGGCCGACCACGCCCCGCTTGTCGTCCTTGCGGCCGGCGATCAGGCCGGCGACAGTCGTACCGTGCCCCACCGGATCCGGGCCCGGACCCCCGGCGGGGCCGACCAGATCCTGACCGGGCAGCACCTGACCGACCAGGTCGGGATGACTGCCGTCCACCCCGGAGTCGACCACGGCGACTGTCACGCCCCGGCCGGTCGAGCTGCGCCAGGCGGTCTCGGCCTGCAACTCGTCGAGCTGCCACTGCTCGTCGCGGACCTGGTCGGTGCGGGCGACGGTGTCGCCGGGGGCGAACGCCAGCGGCGCGCCGGCAAGCTGCCCGCCACGGCTGGGCGCGGTGACGGGCACGGCCGCCGCGGTCGGCGCCACGACGGTGAGCGCCGCGGCCACACCGAGCAACGCCCGGACGGTCGCCCGTCGGGCCGCCGACGGACCGCTGTGCCGCACCCCTGTCACATCCCCAGCCATTCATCCCGACGGAACCATGACGATCGGAGATTACCGGTTTCCCCACCCGTCACGGGAAGAACCGGCGAGTCAGGTCACTGCGGCGGCAGTTGTGCGAGCTGAACAAGGCGTACGCCCTCCCGTCGGGTGACCAGCCGACCACGCCCCGGCGGCAGCGGCCCCGGCCGCACCGGGCCGACGAGTGCACCCTCCTCCGGGCTGCCCGCCATCACCAGACCGGCGGTGGAGAGTTCCCGCAGCCGCTGCACGATCGGCTCGTACTGGGCGCGGCCCGCACCACCGGACCGGCGGGCCAGCACCAGGTGCAGCCCGACGTCCCGCGCGTGCGGCAGGTGCTCCTCCAACGCGCGCAGCGGGTTGGCCGGCCCGGCCGCCACCAGGTCGTAGTCGTCCACCAGCACGAACAGCTCCGGCCCGGACCACCAGGACCGGTCCCGCAGCTGCTGCGGGGTGACCTCCGGCCCCGGAGTCCGCCGCTCCAGGTAACCGGCGGCCGACTCGACCAGGTCGCCGGTGTGCGCCGCGGCGGTGCCGTACCCGATCAGGTGCGGCGTCTCGATGGCACCGAGCAGGCTGCGCCGGTAGTCGACAAGGATCACCCGGGCCTGCTCGGGAGTGAACCGGGTGATGATCGACGTGGCCAGCGCCCGCAGGAACGACGACTTGCCGCACTCCGAGTCCCCGAAGACCACGAAGTGTGGCTCGGTGGCGAAGTCGAGCACCACCGGACGCAGGTCCGCCTCCGCGATCCCGATCGGCAACCGCAGCCCGCTCGTCGCGGCGAGGTCCAGATCGGCGTACGGCAGCACCGGCGGGAGCAGCCGGACCCGGGGCGCCCGCGGGCCGTCCCAACTGCCGGCGACCCGCTTGACCAGATCGGCGGTGTCCCCGCTGCCGGTGAGGTGGGGCAGCGCGGTGAGGAAGTGCAGGCCCTCCGCGGTCACCCCCCGACCCGAGCGCTCCGGCACGTTGGCGGCGGCACGCCGGGCCACCAACGAGTCGGACGGGTCACCGAGGCGCAGCTCCAGCCGCGAGCCGAACAGGTCCCGGATCGCCGGACGGAAGTCCAGCCAGCGCAGCGCGGTGGCGACCACGTGCAGCCCGTACGACAGGCCCCGGGTGGCCAGGTCGGTGACCAGCGGTTCCAGGTCGTCGTACTCGCCGCGGACCGTACTCCAACCGTCGATCACCAGGAACACGTCGCCGAAGGGATCGGCCCCGGGCTGGCCTGTCGTTCCCGCCGCGGCCCGGCGCTGCCGGTACCCGGCCATCGACTCCACGCCCAGCTCCGCGAAGCGGCGTTCCCGATCGGCCAGCAGGGTGGTCATCTCGCCGACGGTCCGTCGTACGGCGGTCGGGTCGGCCCGGCCGGTCACCCCGCCCACGTGCGGAAGGTCGCGCAGCGCGGCCAACCCGCCGCCTCCGAAGTCGAGGCAGTAGACCTGCACCTCGGCCGGGGTGTGGGTGAGCGCCAACGCGCAGATCAGCGTGCGCAGGGCTGTGGACTTGCCGCTCTGCGGCGCACCGACCACCGCGACGTGCCCGGCGGCGCCGTCCAACACCAGCCAGAGCAGGTCCCGGCGCTGCTCCAACGGCTTGTCGACGACGGCGAGCGGCACGCCGAGCGCGCCGTGCAGCTCCGGGTTGCCCACGGTTAGCCCACGCTTCGGGTCCACCTCGACCGGGCCGAGCAGCTCGTCCAGGGCCGGCGGCTGACCGAGCGGCGGGAGCCAGACCTGGTGCGCCGGCGGGCCCTGCCCGACGAGCCGGTCCACCAGCAGGTCGAGCAGGGTCTCCCGGTCCTCCTCCTCCGCCACGACGGGCACGACCGGGGTCGCCGGCTCGGGCACCGGCACGACGTGGGTGGTGAAGGTGAGCAGCCGGGCGCCGCCCTCGGCGGTGACACCGGCCGTCGCGGACCGCCGGCGGACGACACCGGAGACGTACGCGGCCTTGAACCGGGCCAGCGGGTCGGTGCCGGCGCGCAGGTAGCCGTGCCCCGGCGACCGGGGCAGCTCGTGCGCGTCCGGCACCCCGAGCACGGTGCGCGACTCCAACGCGGAGAAGGTACGCAGACCGATGCGATAGGAGAGATGGGTGTCCAGCCCGCGCAGCCGTCCCTCCTCCAGCCGCTGGCTGGCGAGCAGCAGGTGCACGCCGAGCGACCGGCCCAGCCGGCCGATCTGCACGAACAGGTCGATGAAGTCGGGCTTGGCGGAGAGCAGTTCGGAGAACTCGTCGCAGATCAGCAGCAGCGACGGCAGCGGAGCCAGTGGACTGCCGGCCGCCCGGGCTCGCTCGTAGTCGCGCACGCTGGCGAAGTTGCCGGCGCGGCGCAGCAACTCCTGGCGGCGGACCAGCTCCCCGTTGATCGCGTCGACCATCCGGTCGACCAGGGGCAACGCGTCGGCCAGGTTCGTGATCACGGCCGCGGTGTGCGGCAGCCGGTCGAACGAGGCGAAGGTGGCGCCACCCTTGAAGTCGACGAGCACGAAGTTGAGCTGTTCCGAGCTGTGCGTGGCGGCCAGCCCCAGCACCAGCGTGCGCAGCAACTCGGACTTGCCGGAGCCGGTCGCCCCGATGAGCAGGCCGTGCGGGCCCATCCCGTCCTGGGCGGACTCCTTGAGATCCAGTTCGATGGCGCCGCCGTCCGCGCCCACCCCGATCGGCACCCGCAGCCGGTCCCGTGCCGAGCGCGGCAACCAGCCCTGCTCAGCGGTGAAGCTCTCCGGGTCACCGAGCCCGAGTAGTTCGGGAAGACCCAGGTCGGCCTGGAGCGGGGCGTCCGGTCCGCGTGCCGCCCCGGCGAGCCGCAGTGGCGCCAACCGCCGGGCGATCGCCTCGGCGTCGGCGAGGTCGAGCTGGTCGGCGGTGCCCACCTCGGCGTGCCCGTCGGACGACCACGAGTGCAGCCGTCGGCCGTGCAACTCCAGCAACAACGCGTACCTGTCGAGCAGCCGAGGTGGCGGGGTGTCCAGGTCCAGCACGGTGACCGCGTCGATGCCGCCGTCACCGGTCAGGTCACTGGCGCCGGTCAGGTCGCCGCCGTCGAGGACCACCACCACGTGCGGGCCGTCGGTGGCCGGACCGGCCGGGCTGAACCGCGACCGACTGGCCAGCACGTCGGCCAGCAGCCGCTCCAACTCGGCGGCGGAGCTGGTGACCAGGCGTACCGGGCCGAGCGCGTCGGTGCGGCTCGGATGGTGCGCGTGCGGGAGCCACTTCACCCACTCCCAGCAGGCCCGGCGTTCGGGCCCGGCGCAGACCGCGACGAGCAGTTCGTCGGGGGCGTGGAAGACCGCGAGCTGGGTCAGCACGGCCCGGACCAGCGACTGCGTCGCCGGGTCGCCGGTGGGTGGCCCGCCGGTGGCCGGGGTGCCGCCCCCGCTCCGGCCGGCGGGCCGCACGTGCACCCGGGCGAAGCTGCGCAACGACAGGGCCACCGGCAGGTCCGGCACGACGGAGTACGCGTCCAGGAAGCGGCGCAGCGCGCCGGCGGTCATCGGCTCCAGCTCCTCCAACGGCCGGGTGACCGGTGGGACGAGCGGGGTGGCCAGGGTCTGCGGACCGACGGCGACCCGCACCACCGCGAAGTCCGGGTCGGCGGGCCGCCGCTCCCAGACCCGGTGACTGTCCACCGTCGACCAGAGCCCGCCCGGGTCCGGGTGCCGGTAGTAGAGCCCGGCCCGCTGCTGTCCCGCGGTGCGGCGGACCCGCCGCCGCAGCGTGGCCAGGTGGCGCAGGTACTCCCTGCGGGCGGCCATCATCTCGGACTTCTTCGGTGTGCCGGAGGCGCTGCCCCAGGAGGTCACCAGCATCGCCAGCGAGGAGAGCCCGAACATCCCACCCACCACGTACGAGTAGGCGCCGCCGCCCCGGCCGAACATCATCGCCATCGCCACCGTGCCCCCGAGCATCGGCAGCACCATGAGCATCTGCTGCCACCGCCCGCCGGCCACCACGGGGATCTCCGGCGGCGCCTCGACCGGCAGCTCACCGGCGGGGATCTCCGGCGCCGGTCGACGGGGCGGGCGCTTGATGACGACGGTGGACAACCGGCCTCCTGACAGCGCTGGGTAACCCGAACCGGACTCATGGTAGGTAAAGTCCTGTCGTCCGCGCAGCCTCCGATCCCCCTCGATATGGAGACCAGTCGATGACTACCGGGCTGGCCCGCGTCACCATCAGCGCGCCGCAACGACGGGTGGACGTCGCCCTGCCGGAGCAGGTGCCCCTGGCCGAGTTGCTGCCCGACGTGCTCCGACACGCCGGTGTCGGGCTCGCCGACGACGGCGAACAGCACGGTGGGTGGGTCCTCCGCCGCACCGACGGCGCGCTGCTGACGACCGCGCAGGCGCTGCTGCCCCAGGGCGTCCGCGACGGTGAGGTGCTGCACCTCGTGCCGGCCCGCGCGCACTGGCCAGAGCTGGAGTACGACGACGTGGTCGAGGCGATCGCCGACGGTGCCCGCCGCCGTGGCGGGGCCTGGTCGCCCACCGCCACCCGGGCCGCCGGTCTGGCCGGTGCCGCCGTACCGCTCTCCGTCGGGCTGCTCGCCCTGCTCGTCGGCGGCCCCGCGCACCGGGCCGGCTGGCTGGCGGCCACCGTGGTGGCGCTGCTGCTCACCGTCGCTGGCACGGTGGCCTCCCGCGCCAACGGCGACGGCACCGCCGGGGCGACGCTCGGAGGCTACGCGCTGCCGTACGCGTTCATGGCCGGCGCCCTCGCGGTCGGCTCCGGCGACCCGGTCGGGCCCTTCGGGCCGGCCCGCTGGCTGGGCGCACCCGAGCTGCTGGCCGGTTCGGTGGCGCTGCTGCTGGTGGCGCTGATCGGCCTGCTCGGGGTGGCCAGCCGACTGCGGGTCTTCGTGGCCGGTGTCACGGTCGGCCTGCTCGGCGCCGGGGCGGCGCTCGGTGGGCTGCTGCTGACCCCGGCCGGCACGGCGGCGGTGCTGCTCAGTGCACTTGTCTTCGCCATCGGCGTGCTACCGCTGCTGGCCATCCGGCTGGGCAAGTTGCCCCTGCCGCCGATCACCCTGCCGACCTCGACCCCCACCGAAGGGCCGCAACGGGCCCGGGACCTGCCGGACCGGAGCCGGGTGCACGCCGCGGTGACCCGCACCGAGGAGGTGCTCACCGGGATGCTGATCGGGCACGCGCTGCTGGCGGTGGCCGCGGCGGCCGTACTCGGTGTCGCCGGCGCGACGGCCGGCCGGGTGCTGCTGGCGGTCACCTCGGCCGTGCTGCTGCTGCGGTCGCGGTTGTTCGTGGCACTGCGGCACCGGGTGCCGACGGTGCTCGCCGGGCTGGCCGGCTACGCCGTGCTGGGCGCGGTGCTCGTCGACCGGGCCGACGACGCCGGGCGACTGGCGCTGGTCCTGGGCGGTGCGGTGCTGGCCCTGGTGGCTGCCGCCGGCGGCACCGGATACGCCCGCCGGCCGGTCTCGCCGTACCTCGGGAGGGTCGCGGACCTCACCGACACGGCCCTGGTGGTCGCCGTGGTGCCGATCGCGTGCGCGGTGCTCGACCTGTACGACCGGGCCCGGGGGCTGCTCGGTTGAGCGGCCCCCGGGCCCGGTGCGTCAGCGGTCGTCAGTGGGCGGATTCGCCGCGCGCCTCGGCGTCGCGGGCCCGCTGGTAGGAGGCGTGGATCTCGGCCTCGGCCTCGGTGCGGCCGACCCAGGTCGCGCCCTCCACCGACTTGCCGGGCTCCAGGTCCTTGTACACCTCGAAGAAGTGCTGGATCTCCAGCCGGTCGAACTCGCCGAGGTGGTGGATGTCGCGCAGGTGCTCCTGGCGAGGGTCCTCGTAGGGCACGCAGAGGACCTTGTCGTCCCCGCCCTTCTCGTCGGTCATCCGGAACATGCCGATGGTGCGGCAGCGGATCAGACAGCCCGGGAAGGTCGGCTCGGGGACGAGCACCAGCGCGTCCAGCGGATCGCCGTCCTCGCCCAGAGTGCCCTCGATGAACCCGTAGTCGGCCGGGTACTGAGTGGAGGTGAAGAGGGTGCGGTCCAGCCGGATCCGGCCGGTCTTGTGGTCCACCTCGTACTTGTTCCGGTGACCCTTGGGGATCTCAACCGTCACGTCGAAATCCATCTGCACGCTCCCTCGTCTGCCCACGCTGGCTAACGGAACCACTGGCGGCCCCTCCGGACAGGTGAATGCCCACCCGCCGACTCCGGCCGCCGCATAGTCTTCGGACCGAAGTAGTGTCACCCAAGCCGATTTTCGCTGGGGGAGGAGGGGGTCGTGGGGAGGGAAGATTCACACTACCGCCCGGACGGGGGCTCCGCGCACGGTACCGGACGATCCGGATCCGGTGGCGCCACGGGGAGGGTTCCGGTGCCGGAGGCCCACCTGCCACGGACTCCCGAGCCAGCGACCCCGGCCCCCGAGCCAACCCCGCCGCTGCCCTGGCGCCCGCCGACCGGCTCGCCCCCACCCGCCCCGAACACCGGCCGCTTCCCGGTGGTCGGCGGTGACCGGCCGACGAGCGGCCCGCCGCGCGGCAGCGCAGCCGTCCCAGTGCGCCCGGCTCTGCCCGGCCCGACCTCGGGTGGTCCGTCGCGTGGCAGCGCGTCGGTGCCGGTGAGCCCGGCTCCGCCCGGCGCGTGGCCTGGCCCGACCGCCGGTGGCGCCGATGTCCCACCGCTGGGTCCGCCGATCTCCGCGTTGCCCTCGCCCGCCGGTGCCGCGCCGGCACCCGCGCCCGCCGCCCCGGCTCGTCGGCGGCGGCTGCCGGTGGTGTTGGCCGTCGTGCTGCTGTTGGTGCTCGCCGGCGTCGGCGTCGTCGTCGTCCGACCTGGTCCGGTCGCCGGATGGCTGGGCGACGACGCCGGGTCGGCGCCGAACGCGGCCGGCGTGACCCCGGAGCCGGACCCGGCCGACGTGCTGCCCGGCCCGGACCCGAACGCCGCGCTGCCCACCCCGGACGGGGTTCGTGCCGTCCTCGACCCGCTGGTCGGGGTTGCTGCCCTGGGCCCTCGGGTGAACGTCTCGGTGGCCGATGTCATCTCCGGCCAGACGCTGTTCGGCAAGGGGGCGGACGACGGCACCGTGCCCGCCTCGGTGACCAAGCTGGCGACGGCGGTGACGGCGCTGGCCGCCCGAGGACCGGGCTACCGGATCCCCACCCGCGCGGTGGCCGGCGCGAAGGCCGGCGAGGTGGTGATCATCGGTGGCGGCGATCCCACCCTCGCGATCAACAAGAAGGGCTACTACCCGGGCGCGGCGCGGCTCGACGATCTGGCCGCCCAGGTGCGTACGGCGCTCGGCGGCACGGCCCCGACCAGTGTCACCGTCGACGGTTCGGTCTACTCCGGCCCGGTCTACGGCCCGGGCTGGGACGACGACATCCCCACCGGCGGGTCCGGCGGCGCGGTGACGGCGTTGATGACCGACGGCGCTCGCCGGGACCCGGGTGTCGCACACGGCGCCGCGGAGCGGTTCGCCGAGCCGGACCTGGCCGCCGGTAAGTCGTTCGCGCGGCTGCTGGGTGTGCCTTCCGACGCCGTGAAGCGTGGCACGGCCCCGGCACCCGCCGCGGCCGGTGGCACCCCGGCGGCGGGCACCGAGCTGGGGGTGGTGCTGTCTCCGCCGATGATCCGGCTGGTCGACATCATGATCAGCGAGAGTGACAACCTGGTGGCCGAGGCGCTGGCCCGTCAGGTCGCGTTGGCCCGTAACCAGCCGGCCTCGTACGACGGCGGCGCTGCCGCGATGGACGCGGAGGTGGCCGAGCTGGGCCTGCCCGCCGACGAGATCACCCTCTCTGACGGCAGCGGTTTGTCCCGCAACAACCGGATCAGCCCGTCGTTGCTGACCGACCTGATCCGCCTCGCGGCGAGCCCGGACCATCCGGAGTTGGCAGGCGTCTTCGGCGGTCTGCCGGTGGGCGGCTGGTCCGGGACTCTGGACGAGCGCTACCGCAACACCGCCGGCACCGCCGCCGGAGCGGGGAGCGTCCGGGCGAAGACCGGCACACTGACCGCCGTGCACTCCATCGCGGGCCTGGTCACCACCGCCGATGGTCGGCTACTCACCTTCGCGGTGCTCACCGACAAGGTGCCGGGCGAGAAGGAAACGGCCCAACCGGCGCTGGACCGGATCGCCGCCGCACTGGCGAGCTGCGGCTGCCGCTGACCGGCACCGCCCCGACGGGGCCTCCGGCCCCCTCGGGGCCGCCAGCGCCGTCGATCGGCGGCGCGAGCCCGGGCCGGGGTGTCGCGGCGCGGGTACGGTGGGTCCATGGCGCAGTTCGTGGACTGGGATCTGGCCGCCGCCACCGCGGGGGCGTTGAGCAAGTCGGGCCCCCGGGTGTCGTATGCCGAGGCTACCGACGTGGTCGGCGACCTGCGCCGACTGACCGACGAGGCGGCCGGGCACGTGGCCGACTACACGGGGCTGCGGGCGCAGGTGGCGCATCCGCCGGTCCGGGTGGTCGACAGGCGTGACTGGGCCGCGACAAACATCGCCGGTCTTCGCGAGGTGATCACTCCGCTGGTGAGCCGGCTGTCCGGCGACAAGCAGCCGGGCGCGTTGACCGAGGCGGTCGGCTCCCGGCTGACCGGGGTGCAGGCCGGCACGGTGCTGGCCTACCTCTCCGGCCGGGTGCTCGGGCAGTACGAGGTCTTCTCGGCCGACCCGGGTCAACTACTGCTGGTCGCCCCGAACATCGTCGAGGTGGAACGCAAGCTCGGTGCCGACCCACGGGACTTCCGGCTCTGGGTGTGCCTGCACGAGGTCACCCACCGGACCCAGTTCACCGCCGTCCCGTGGATGCGGGGCTACTTCCTGGGCGAGGTGCAGGCGTTCGTCGACGCCTCGTCCAGCGGGAGCGAACACCTGGTCGAGCGGCTGCGGCGCGGGGTGGCCACGCTGTCCGAGGCGGTCCGTGACCCGGAGAGCCGCACCAGCGTGCTGGACATCGTGCAGACCCCGGCGCAGCGGGCCGTGCTGGACCGGCTCACCGCGTTGATGACCCTGCTGGAGGGGCACGCCGAGTTCGTCATGGACGGCGTCGGCCCGCAGGTGATCCCGAGCGTGGGACAGATCCGGGCGTCGTTCAACCGACGCCGGGAGGCGGGTAACCCGCTGGAGAAAGCCATCCGCCGACTGCTCGGGGTGGACGTCAAGATGCGCCAGTACGCCGAGGGACGCAAGTTCGTGCACGGCGTGGTGGAGCGGGTCGGCATGGACGGGTTCAACTCGATCTTCAACTCGCCGCTCACGCTGCCCCGGTTGTCCGAGTTGGGTGACCCGGATGCCTGGGTGGCCCGGGTGCACGGCCCGGCCGGCACCGTTCCGGCCGCTGGCTGATTTCCCAGCGGTGGCCGCGCTCGCCCCGCCAGTGGCCGCGATCCGGGTGGCGGTTCGTCGCGCCCTGACCGGCCTGCCGGCCGGCGGGCCGGTGCTTGTCGCCTGCTCCGGCGGAGCCGACTCGCTTGCCCTCGCGGCGGCCGCCGCGTTCGTGGCGCCACGGCTGGGCCGCGCCGCACTGCTCGTCACTGTCGACCACGACCTGCAGGTCGGCTCGGCGGAGCGTGCCGAGGCGGTGGCCGCCTGGGCCGCCGATTTCGGTTTCGCGTCGACGACAGTGGTGCGGGTGGACGTGGCCGGGCGTCCGGGCGGGCCGGAGGCGGCGGCCCGGGAGGCGCGTTACGAGGCGCTGACCGAGGTGGCCCGGCAGCAGAACGCCGTCGCGGTGCTCACCGGCCACACCCGCGACGACCAGGCGGAGACGGTGCTGCTGGCGCTCGCCCGGGGTGCCGGCCCACGGGGGCTGGCCGGAATGCCGGCCCGGCGGGACCTGGGCGGGGTGCCGCTGCTACGCCCGCTGTTGGAGATCGGTCGGGAGCAGACCCGCGCCGCGTGTGCCGTGCTCGGGCTGAGCCCGTGGCAGGATCCGCACAACACCGACCCGTCGTACGCCCGCTCCCGGGTGCGGGCCGACCTGCTGCCGGCGCTGGTGCGGGCGCTCGGGCCCGGCGTGGTGGACAACCTCGCGCGTACCGCCGGGTTGGTGGCGGCCGACAACGCCGCGCTCGACGAGGTGGCGGCGGCGGCGCTGGCTGCGGCACGGTGCCCCGACGGAGGGCTCTCCGTGCCCGCGCTGGCCGGTCTGGCCCCCGCGGTGCGTGGTCGGGTGCTGCACTCCTGGGCGCGTGAGCTGGGTGCCTCGCCGGGAGTGCTGTCGCACCGGCACGTCAACGCCCTGGACGCCCTGGTCACCGACTGGCACGGCCAGGGTCCGACCGATCTGCCCGGGGGTCTTCGGGTGCTCCGCCGCGGCGGCCGACTGTCGCCGCTGAGCCCCGGCTGATCCGCCGCCGGTCGACGCCTCGA
>NZ_JBEZED010000024.1:0-128785 GCF_040648675.1 Micromonospora sp. NPDC049101
CCCGCGGCCCCCGCCGCCGCCGCACTGGGGGGTGGGGGCCCCCCCCCGGGCGGCCGGGGGGGCCCGCCCCGCCGGGCACGCCTGTGGGCGTCAGCCCTTGATGTACGGCTTGCCGTCGGCGGCCGGCGCCCTAACCCGGCCGACCAGGCCGGCGACCGCGAGGATGGTCGCCAGGTAGGGCAGCATGGCCAGGAACTGGCTGGGGATCGAGCTGCTGATCGCGCCCAGGTAGGTGGCGAGCTGGTCGGCGAAGCCGAAGAAGAGCGCGGCGAGCAACGCGCCGGTCGGGTTCCAGCGGCCGAAGATCAGCGCGGCCAGCGCGATGAAGCCCTTGCCGCCGATCATGTTCTTGGTGAACGAGTAGAGCGCCAGCGTGTAGGACGCGCCACCGATGCCGGCGACCACCCCGGCCAGCAGCACGTTGCGGTAGCGAACCCGCAGCACCTTGACGCCGAGCGTGTCGGCGGCGATCGGGTGCTCGCCGACCGAGCGGGTGCGCAGACCCCACCGGGTGCGGAACAACCCGATGTGGATCACCAGCACCAGCAGCAGCCCGAGGTAGAGGAAGATGTTGCCGCGGAACAACGCCGGCCCGAGCACCGGGATGTCCTTCAGCAGTGGAATCTCCCAGTTGCTGAAGCGTGGCGCGCTGTTGTATTTCGCCGCGTCGGTCTGCATCAGCCGCTCGTAGAGGAAGCCGGTGACGCCGACCGCGAGCAGGTTCAGCACGATGCCCATGACGACCTGGTCGACCAGGTAGCGGATGGCGAAGACGGCGAGCAGCAGCGAGATGAACGCACCGCCGATGGCGGCGGCGACCAGACCCACCCAGACGCTGCCGGAGATGCTGCCGAACAACGCGCCGCTGAACGCGCCCATCAGCAACTGGCCCTCGATGGCCACGTTGACCACGCCGGACCGTTCGCAGAGGACCCCGGCGAGCGCGCCGAAGATCAGCGGCAGGGCCAGGATGAACGTGCCCCGGATGATGTTGACAAGCGGCATGAAGTTCTGCCCGGCCGGCGCGGCGGAGACCTGCCAGCAGAGGAACGAGAGCACGAAGCCGGCGAGCCCGACGCCGAGCACGGGGAGGAACCACCGCTTCGGCACCCCGGCGAGCAGCGCCGCGCCGGCGGCGATCGCGATGATCCCGAACAGGATCGCCCCGATCGTGCCGTTGATCTCCAACGCGGCACCGGCCGCGTCGTCGCTGAGCGTGAACCGGGCCTGCTGGTCGGTGGCGAGCGCGCCGAAGAGCACCGCGGCCAGCAGGCCGAGCGCCAGCAGGGTGAGGCCGACCTTGCGGCTCCGGGTCCAGAAACCCTGGTGGACCGGGGCGACCGCGATGTCGGGGACAGCCATGGTGGACATGAGCTACCAGCCCTTCGCCAGGCTCGTCTGCAACCGGGCGGCGCGCGCGGCCCGAAGCTGGAAGATCGCCTTCACCAGGGCCGGCGCGGCGATGAAGATGACGATCAACGCCTGGAGCACTGTCACCAGCTCCAGCGAGATCCCGGAGTACGACTGCATCCGGTTGCCACCGGCCTGCAACGCCCCGAACAGCAACGCGGCAAGCAGCACCCCCCAGGGCTTCACCCGCCCCAGCAGCGCCACCAGGATGCCGTCGAAGCCGATCTGCGCGACCACCAACGGGGTCAGCGCGCTGGCGGTGGAGCCGAGGACCATGTTCGAGCCGCCGAGGCCCGCCAGGATGCCGGCGAAGACCATGATCAGGATGTACGTCCGCGTGACGCTGATGCCGGCGGTGCGGGCGGCGTCCGGGTTGGCGCCGACCGCGCGCAGCTCGAAGCCGAGCGTCGAGCGGTTCAGCAGCCAGGCGACCGCCCAGGTCGCCAGCACGGCGAGCAGGATGCCGGCGTGCACCCGCAGGTTGTCACCGAACAGTCGGGGCAGCTGGGCGGAGGTGTCCACCGCCTTGCTGATCGCGTCGGTACGGTTCGGGTCCTGCACCCCGTCCTGCACGATCAACCAGGTGAGCAGGTACGTGGCGACGTAGTTGAGCATGATCGTGGTGATCACCTCGTGCGCGCCGGCGCGGGCCTTGAGGATGCCGGGGATGAATCCCCAGATCGCCCCGCCCAGGGCGCCGGCCAGCACCGCCACCAGCAGATGCAGGCCGGGTGGCAGGGGCAGCAGGAAACCGGCCAGCGCCGCCAGGATCACGCCGACGGTGGCCTGACCCTGGGCGCCGATGTTGAACAGGCCGCCCCGGAAGGCCAACGCCACCGACAGGCCCGTGAAGACCAGCGGCGCCGTGTAGGTGAGCGTCTCGGAGATGGGCGCGAGCACGGCCTCCCACCCGTTACTGCCGTTCAACCAGCCGGAGAACGCCTCGGGGTCGAAGACCGAACCCTTGAACAGGTTCGCGTACGCCTCGCTGACAAGCGTCCAACTGGAGTTGATCGCGTCGGACGGCCGCGAGGTGATGTACGAGTAGGTGGACAGCACCGTCGGATCAGAAATGATCATCAGCACCGCACCGACCACGATCGCCAGCACCAACGACAGCAGCGTCACCGTGAAGGTGTTGGCCGCCCAGAGGTTGTCCACGAACAACCGGCCCAGGCTGGGCTCGGGACGCTGGTCCGGCGCCGACGTCGCCGCCGAACGGTCCGGTTCGGTCGCCGACTCGGCCCGTTCGGTGTTGCCGAGCGCGTTCTGCGCGGCCTGCGCCTCGCTCGCCGGCCCCTTGTCCGGGGAACCCGACTGCGACGTGGGGTCGCTCATGCCGTCACTCCGCTTCGCTGCGTAACGCCATGAGACACCAACGCCCTGAAACGATGATTCGCTCGCTGACGCTCGCTCATGCCGTCACTCCGCTTCGCTGCGCGACGCCATGAGACACCAACGCCCTGAAACGATGATTCGCTCGCTGACGCTCGCTCATGCCGTCACTCTCGCTCATGACTCGTCCTCGTTCGCGGGGCCCGCGTCGCTCGCCGGGCCCCCGTCGGCCGCACCGGGCTCGTCGGCGGCGGGTGTCGCGACGGCTTCGTGGGCCTCGTCCGGGCTGATGCCAGCCATCAGCAGGCCGATCTCCTCACGCGGGGTGTCCGGGCCGACGACGCCGATGATCCGACCGCGGTACATCACCGCGATCCGGTCGGCCAGCCCGATCACCTCGTCGAGCTCGCTGGAGACCACCATGACGGCGGTGCCGACGTCCCGCTCGCGGATGATCTGGCTGTGGATGAACTCGATCGATCCGACGTCGACGCCACGGGTCGGCTGGGCGGCGATGAGGAGCTTCAGCGGCCGGGACAGCTCCCGGGCCACGATCACCTTCTGCTGGTTACCACCGGAGAGGGTGCCCACCGCCGCTTCCGCCGACGAGGTGCGGACGTCGAACTGTTCGATCCGTTCCTTCGCCGACGCCGCGATGGCATCGGGCCTGAGCGCGAGCCCCGCACCGAACGGCGGACGGTCGTAGATGTCCAGCACCAGGTTCTCCGCGACGCTGAACTCCTTGACCAGGCCGTCCACGCTGCGGTCCTCGGGCACGTAGCCGACGCCCGCGCGGAGCACCTTCTTTGGCGTCCAGCCGTCGATCCGGTCACCGACCAGGCTGACCGTGCCGGCGAGCACCGGGCGCAGGCCCATGATCGCCTCGATCAGCTCGGTCTGACCGTTGCCCTGTACGCCCGCCACGCCGAGCACCTCGCCGGCGCGAACGGTGAGGTCCACCCCGTCGACCGCGCGGACCTGCCGGTCGTCGTCGACGACGAGCCCGGCCACCTCCAGCACCGGGTCGCCCGGCGTGGCCGGGGACTTGTCCACGGTCAGCCGGACGTTACGCCCGACCATCAGGGCGGCCAGCTCGTCCCGGCTGGCCTCGGGTGAGGCGGTGCCGACGGTCTTGCCGCGTCGGATCACGGTGATCCGGTCGGCGATGGCCTTGACCTCGCCGAGTTTGTGGGTGATGAAGACGATCGACTTGCCGGCGGCCTTGAGCGACCGCATGACCGTCAGCAGTTCCTCGGTCTCCTGCGGGGTGAGCACGGCCGTCGGCTCGTCCAGGATGAGCAGGTCGACGTCGCGGGTGAGCGCCTTGACGATCTCGACGCGCTGTTGGATGCCGACCGGCAGGTCCTCGATCACCGCGTCCGGGTCGACCCGCAGGTTGTAGCGCTCGGACACCTCGGTGACCTCGCGCCGGGCGCGACGCCGGTCCAGGAAGCCGGCGATGCCGCCCCGGGTCTGCTCGGCGCCGAGCATGATGTTTTCGGCGACGGTGAACACCGGCACCAGCATGAAGTGCTGGTGCACCATGCCGATCCCGGCGCCGATCGCGTCGGACGGGCCCCTCAGCTTCAGCGGCTTGCCGTCGACCAGGATCTCGCCCTCGTCGGGCTGGTAGAGCCCGTAGAGCACGTTCATCAGTGTCGACTTGCCCGCGCCGTTCTCGCCGAGCAGGGCGTGAATCTCTCCAGGCTCCACCGTCAGGTCGATGTGGTCGTTGGCGACCAGATCACCGAACCGCTTGGTGATGCCGCGCAGTTCGAGTCTCAGCGCAACCTCCTGGAGTGCGAGCGATGGTGCAGCGTAGCTGCCGTCGACCCGACCGGACCGGCCCGGCCGACGTGGTGCGCGATCGGCCGCTCCGACCCCACGGTCACCCGCGAGGCCGAAGCGGCCGATCGGTCGTAGCTGTCCCCGCCGACCCACCCGATGATCTCACCGGAGGGGCTGGCCGGACGTCACTTGGTCGGCTGGGCCTTCGAGGTGACGGTGATGGTGCCGGCGGCGATGTCCGCCTTGATCTTGTCGACCTCGGCCTTCAGCTCGGCCGGAACCTTGCTGTCGAAGTCGTGGTACGGGGCGATCGAGACACCGGTGTTGGCCAGGGTGCCGACGAAGCCCGGGTTGGCCGGCAGCTTGTCGCCGCCGGCGGCCTTGACCACGGCCTCCTTGACGGCTTCCGGGATGTTCTTGACGACCGTGGTGATGATCGCCGAGCAGTCCGGGGTGCTCTGGCAGCCGTCAACGTCCACCCAGATGGTGCTGTACTTGCCGCCCGAGGCCTTGGCCGCGGCGGTGGTGCCGAGGCCGGAACCGCCGGCGACCGGCATGATGATGTCCGCACCCTGGGCGACCAGCGCGTCGGAGACCTTCTTGCCCTCGTCCTGCTTGGCGAAGTCGTTGGTGAAGGAACCCTTCTGGGTCTCCTTGTTCCAACCCAGCGCCTGGACGTTCTTCTTCTTCGTGGTGTTGAAGTACTTCACACCGTCGACGAAGCCGTCCATGAAGATGGTGACCGGCGGGATCGGCAGACCACCGTAGGTGCCCACCTTGCCGGTCTTGCTCATCCCGGCGGCCAGGTAGCCGGCCTGGAACGCGGCCTGGGCGGTGTCGAACTGCATCGGGTAGACGTTGGCGTCACCCGGGTTCGCGTCGACGATGCCGAACTCCTGGTTCGGGTTCGCCTTGGCGATCTTCGAGGTGGCGTTGGCCATCAGGCCACCGACCGCCAGGATGAAGTCGCACTTCTGGTTGACGTACTGCGTCAGGTTCGGCTCGTAGTCGGCCTCTGCCTTCGACGCGACGAACTTGATGTCGATGTTGTCGTTGGCGGCCTTGGCGTCCTTCAGACCCTGCCAGGCCGAGGTGTTGAACGACTTGTCGTCGATGCCACCGACGTCGGTCACCATGCAGGCGCTGAACTTCTTGCCGCCACTGCCGGCGTTGTTGTCATCCTTGGGGGCCTCGCCACAAGCGGCGGCGGTGAGCGCGAGCCCACCCACCGCGACGATCGAGGCGATCCGCATCCCACGCACCGAGCGCAAGACGTCTCCTTCCCATTGCACACCGCGCCTAGTGCGGTGGCAGCCCATCAGCCGACCTGCGGTGTGCCGCCGGCTGTCCCACGTTACGGACGGGAGCGTACGCCCGCGCCCACCCACCGGCCGACAATCGTGCACGACTGTTGAGCGCCTGTTACCCGGGTGTAACCCTTGCGTGGGGCAGGTCACTCCTGGCGCTGGTAGGCGCGTGTCCCGGCGTCCGCAACGTCCGCTTTCGGGGGCGGCTGCCCCCCTCGGACGTTACCGCCAAAAGACCGCGACCGCCGCGTTGACCAGGGTCAGACCGACTATCGCGAGGAAATGGCCACGGTTTACCACGTCCCGCTTCCGGGAGAAGAAGACCATGACGAAGATCAGCAGCGCGATGACCAACTTCGTCACAAGTTTGGCGAGTGCCGGCTCGTCGCCGTCGCCGCGCAGCGGGGCGGAGAGGCCCAGCCCGGTCAGCAACTGGATCACCGAGCCCCAGAGCATGGCCGGGTTGATCCGGAGCCGGCCACTGACGTATTGAGCGATCGAGCCGCCGAGCAGCAGGGCGAAGCCGATCAGATGGACATAGAGGAGAATGAGTCGCAGCGCTTCCACGCCGCTCATCCTCCCCTATCAACGACGCTTTGTAGTAGGGGGTCGGGCCGCTCGGCGCGTCGATGCCGCACGGAGTGGCCGTCGGGCCCGGGCCGGGTCGGTATCAGCACGCCCGAGCGTCGGGCGCAGCCGGTTGTCAGCAAGATTTTGCAGGCGGTGGAACGGCTTGCAGAACGCTCCGCAAGAACTTGCCGGTGGGCTAAAGTGCCGCCATGCGCGCTCGCCTGTCCGACATCGCCCAGCAGGCCGAGGTCAGCGAGGCCACGGTGTCGCGGGTGCTCAACGACCGCCCCGGCGTGGCCCCGGAGACCCGGCAGGCCGTCCTCACCGCACTGGACGTGCTCGGCTACGAGCGCCCGGCCCGACTGCGCAAGCGCAGCGCCGGGCTGGTCGGCCTGGTGGTGCCGGAGCTGGACAACCCGATCTTCCCCGCCTTCGCCCAGGTCATCGAGTCGACCCTGGCGCAGAGCGGGTTCACCCCGGTGCTCTGCACCCAGACCGCCGGTGGCGTGACCGAGGACGAGTACACCGAGATGTTGCTGGACCGGCAGGTCTCCGGCATCGTCTTCGTCTCCGGGCGGCACGCCGACGCGGCCGCCAACCACGACCGCTACCGGGCGCTGCTCGCCCGGCCGCTGCCGGTCGTTCTGGTCAACGGGTACGTGCCCGACATCGGCGCTCCCTTCGTCTCCTGCGACGACCGGGAGGCAGCCGAGCTGGCCGTCGCCCATCTGGTCGCGCTCGGGCACCGACGGATCGGGCTGGTCACCGGCCCGAACCGGTTCGTCCCGGTGCGGCGCAAGGTGGCCGGCTGGCGCTCCGCGATGACCCGACTCGCCGGTGTCGCGGAGGCCGACCTCGGCCCGCTGGCCGAGCTGTCGCTGTTCGGTGTGGAGGGTGGTGAGGCGGCGGCCGGCCGCCTGCTCGACCGGGGTGTCACGGGCGTGGTCTGCGGCTCCGACCTGATGGCGCTCGGCGCGATCCGGGCGGCCCGCCAGCGCGGCCTCCGGGTGCCCGACGACGTCTCCGTGGTCGGCTACGACGACTCGCCGCTGATGGCCTTCACCGACCCGCCGCTGACGACCATGCGGCAGCCGGTCGCCGCGATGGCGGTGGCCGCCGTCCGGGCGCTGGTCGACGAGATCAACGGGTACGGCGCTCCGCACTCGGAATACCTGTTCCGTCCGGAGCTGGTGGTACGCGGCTCGACCGCTGTCGTACCGAGTGCCGCACGGCTGCCTTACGCAAGAACTGCTTGACTCTTGCAACTCCGGGGCGGCATATTGCTCCGATGATCAGCACCGCCACCCCGGCCCAAGCCGACAGTCTGGTTACCACGGCGCTGAACGGGTAAGACCTACTCGACCTGGTCGTTCGTCGTGCCCCGCGCCGGCGGGCGACTGGGCTACCGGCCCCTTGTGGTGGGGGGTGAGGTGCCACCGGCGCCGCGCGGAGTCCGCTCCGCGTGGCGCCGGTGTCCGTGCGACGCGGGTGGTGTGGCCCGCAACCGACGCGGGTACCGCATCGGGCACCGTCGCCACGGAGGTGACCCGATGGGGGTACGGATCGGGCAGTGCACGCTCGACGTCGAGGACCTGGACGTGATGGTCGCGTTCTGGTCAGCGGCGCTCGGCTACGAGGTTGAGCGGGGCGACGACGGCAGCGCCAAGCTCTGGCCGCCGGGGCAGTCGCCGGCCACCGCCCCCACCGTCTGGTTGCAGGGCTCGGGCACCACCAAGCGGGGCAAGAACCGACTGCACCTCGACCTGGTCGCGGACACGGACCCCGAGACCGAGGTACGACGGCTGCTGGGCCTCGGTGCGCGGCACGTCGACGTCGGGCAGACCGGGACCGAACGGTTCACGGTGCTCGCCGACCCGGAGGGCAACGAGTTCTGCGTGCTGGACGGCCCGCCGACCCGCTGACGGCCCCCGAGGTCACTTCGCGGTGAGCAGCGCCGCGATCCGGGTGAAGCCTTCGCGTACCTCGGCCTCGTCCGGCGGCTCGGCGGACGCAGCGTGGCCCGCCTCGTCGGCGGCGGCGTCCAACTCCTCGTCGATCACGTCCTCGAAGTCGCCGTACAGGTCGGCGCCCTCGACCTGGCGGGCCTCGTCCTCGGCGGCGACCTGCGCGGCGGCGATCTCACTGCGGATCTCGTCGGCCGACAACGCCGGCAGCAACGGCTCCACCACCGCCATCAGTTGCTCCTCGGCCACCACCGCCTCGGCCAGCGCCAACGCGTGTGGCCGCTCGTACGGCCCGCAGACCACCGGCTCCCACTCGTCGAGGTCGCCGAGCGGACCAAAGGTGATGATCCACGGCAGACCGAGGAGCGGCGAGTCGGCCGGCAGGTCCAGTGTCATGAGTGCGCCCACCGGCTCATCATGGTCCGCGAACGCGAGCGCCGACGGCTTTCGGCTCAGTTTTCGCCCGTCCGGCGGGTGATCGACGACCCTCAGCCGGGGCGGGCCGCATCCAGGGCGGCGCGGACCAGGGCGAGGGCGGTGGCCGGCGGTACGCCGAGCCGTGCCGCCTCGGCCGCGTAGCCGGCCGCCGCCCGCTGGAGCCGGTCGACGGCGTCGTCCCGCCCGGGGGCGACGAACGTGCCGTTGCGCCCCCGGGTCTCCAGCAGACCGGCAGCCTCCAACTCCCGGTACGCCCGGGCCACCGTGTTCGCCGCCAGCGTCAGGTCGGCGGCGAGCTGCCGGACGGTGGGCAGTCGGCTGCCCACCGGCAGCCGACCGTCGCCGATCAGCTCGGCGAGTTGCCCACGAACCTGCTCGTACGGGGGCACCGACGAGTCCGGGTCGACCGAGATCAGCACCTGCACACCTTCCGTCCTCAGCCCGCACCGCCCGGCGTACCGGGATCGGTGTCCTCGTCGACCACCTTCGGTGCGGCGGGGGTCTCCGCCAGGTCCACCACCCGACCGTTGGTGCTTGTCGCGAGCAGGGCCGCACCGAACAGCACCAGTTGGTTGAGCAGGTAGAGGTAGAGCAGCAGCCCGACGGCGCCGGCCACCACCGTGTACGCCGGGTTGCGCTCGGTGCGCACCACGTAGTAGCGCCCCACCGTGTTCAACAGGGTGATGCCGACCGCGACCAGCAGCACCACCGGACGCAGCCGGGACCGGCTCATCCGCAGCCGGGGCACCGCGAGGAGTAGCGCGGTGGCGAGCACCGCGTTGACCACCACGCTCAGCACCGCGCTGATCGTGGTGAGCCCGACCGACCCGGTGCTGCGCAGCAGGAAACGCAGCAACGACTCCAACGCGTCCACCGCCGCGACCGAGACGCCGAGCAGCACGAAGATGCCGATCATCACGCCCAGGTCGACCAGCCGCCGGATCACCAGGTTGCCGGGCTGCTGGTTGAGCGCGTACATCAGCCGCTGCGAGGACCGGATGGCCTCCACCCAGCCGATCCCGGTGAAGACCAGGATGACCAGGCCGACCACCCCGACCGTGCCGCTGGAGTTGGCGATCTGCTCGGCGTCCAGGAAGGGCAGGTTCTCCTTGAGGAAGCCGGCCGCCGCCGCGCTGACGTCGTCGTTGTCCTCCAGGATCGCACCGAAGATGGAGAACGCGACAAGGGCGAGGGCGAACACCGCGAAGAAGCCGTAGTAGGCGATCGCGGCGGCCAGCCGCCCGGCCAGCACCTCGGCGTACAGGGCGCCGGCGCGCCAGACGTGATCGAAGAGCCCCGACCGGTGGCGCGCGGCGCTCACCCAGCGGTCGATGGCCGCCTCGATCCCGCCGATCACGTTCACGCGATCATCCTCGCCGATCTCCCACCGCCGTAGTGGCAACCGGCTCCCGATGCTCACCTACCGGCGCGTCGCCGACGGGTCAGTCGCCGAGGCAGAAATCCCGACGCGGCTGCCACCGGGCCTCCCCGCTGTGCGAGAAGAGGGTGAACGCGTCGACCTCGAACATCGCGGAGAAGTCGGCCAAGTCCTCGTACACCTTGTCCAGGGCCTCCGGAGCCACGTCCTGCGCCACGGTGACGTGCGGATGGTACGGGAAGCGGGCCCTGCGGTGTAGGTCCGGCGTCGCGGTGATGGCGGCGGCCAGCAACTCACACTCGCTGATGCCGGCGGCCACCGCGACGAACACCACCTGGGTGACCGGCCGGAACGTGCCGGTGCCCCGCAGGTGCAGCGCGAACGGCAGGTGCGCGGCGGCGACGGCGGCCAGGTGCCGCTCGACGGCGGGCAGATGTGCCGTCGGGATCTCGGTGGGCCCGAGCAGCGTCACGTGCGCGGGCACCGCGAGCGGGTCGCCGGCCTCGATCCGCCGGCGGGTGAGCTGGGCACCCCAGGGCTCGGGAATGTCCACCGCGATGCCGATCTGGATGGTGTCGCCGATCGGCGGCACCCCGCCACTGCGATCCACGCTTCGCGCCGCCCCTCCGGCCACCGACCCGTCCACCTGTCCCGCGGCGCTACTCGCCGCGCACGGGCGGGAAGAACCCGACCCGCTCGTACGTGGAGTGCAGGGTCGCCGCGGCCACCGCGCGGGCCTTCTCCGCACCGGAGGCGAGCAGCTTGTCCAACTGCGCCGGGTCGTCGAGGTACGCGCGGGTGCGCTCCTGGACCGGACGGACGAAGTCCGCCACCACCTCGGCCAACTCCTTCTTCAGGTCGCCGTAGCCACGACCGGCGAACGCGGCCACCAACTCGTCGATGCCGCGACCGCTGAGCGCCGAGTGGATGGTCAGCAGGTTGGACACACCCGGCTTCGTCTCGGCGTCGAAGACGATCTCCCGACCGGTGTCCGTCACCGCCGAGCGGATCTTCTTGGCGGATCGGGCCGGATCTTCCAGCAGGTCGATGATGCCGGCCGGCGAGGACGACGACTTGGACATCTTCGCCGTCGGGTCCTGCAGGTCGGTGATCTTCGCGGTGTCTTTGACGATGTGCGGCGCGGGCACCGTGAACGTCGGGCCGAACAGCGAGTTGAACCGCTGGGCCAGATCCCGGGAGAGCTCCAGGTGCTGGCGCTGGTCCTCCCCGACGGGGACCGCGTTGGCCTGGTAGAGCAGGATGTCGGCGGCCTGCAGGACCGGGTAGGTGAACAGCCCGACGCTGGCCCGCTCGTTGCCCTGCTTCTGCGACTTGTCCTTGAACTGGGTCATCCGGCTGGCCTCGCCGAAGCCGGTGATGCAGCCGAGCACCCAGGCGAGCTGCGGGTGCTCGGGCACCTGCGACTGCACGAACAGGGTGCTGCGCTCCGGGTCGAGACCGACCGCGAAGAGCTGTGCGGCGGCTACCCTCGTCCGCTGCCGCAACAGCGCCGGGTCGTGCCCCGCGGTGATGGCGTGCAGGTCGACCACGCAGTAGAACGCGTCGTGGGTCTCCTGTAGTGCCACCCAGTGCCGCACCGCGCCCAGATAGTTGCCGAGGTGGAACGAGTCGGCCGTCGGCTGGATGCCGGAGAAGACGCGGGGACGGGCGGGAACGTCGGACATGGCGATAATTCTGTCAGCAAGCAAGCGGGTCCGTCATGACGGGCCGGCGGGTCGGCTGCGGCCCGCCGTCGTCGGGGTGCTGACCTCGGGTGGTGCGCTCGGGCCGACCCGGCGCGTCGGCCCGGCCGCCGGCTGCCGCGCCGACGCGCCCTGGTGCTCGCGGGGCCGCTCGTGTTGCTGCTCGCGGCGCTGCTCCGGCACCCGGACGGCGGAGACGGCGAGCCGGGCCACCCGGCGGCCGTCCAGGGCGAGGACCCGCAGCAGCCAGCCGTCCGCCGGGTCGGCCGGATCCGGTCCGACGCCGTCGGCCGCTTCGCCGGGCACCGGCACCTCGTCGCCGGTCACCGGGAGCCGACCCAGCGCGGCCATCACGAACCCACCGACCGTCTCGTACGGCCCGGCGGGCAGCGCCACCCCGGTCCGCTCGGCGAAGTCGGCGAGGTTGAGGCGACCGTCCACGACGGCAGGCAGGCCGGCGCGCACCGGGTCCGGAGTCGCGTCGTACTCGTCGCGGATCTCGCCGATCAGCTCCTCGATGAGGTCCTCCAGCGTGACGATGCCGGCGGTGCCGCCGTACTCGTCGACCACCACCGCCAGGTGCTGGCCCTCCCGGCGCATCTCGGTAAGCGCGGGTAGCACCCGTTTGCTCCCGGGCAGTCGCTTCACCTCCCGGGCCAGCTCGCCGACTGTGACACACGGATCGGCGTCCGGACGCAGCAGCACGTCCCGCAGGTGCACGAAGCCGACCACGTCGTCGTGGGTGCCGTCGGTGACCGGGTAGCGGGTGTGCGTTTCGGCGCGCACCAGCCGGGCAGCCTCGGTGATGGTGAGCCGCGCCGGGAGGAAGACGACCTCGGTGCGCGGCATCATCACCTCGCGGATCAGGCTGGCACCGGCCACCAGGACCTCGTCGATGATCCGCCGTTCGTCCGGGTCGAGCACCGTGTTCGCGGCGACCAGGTCCCGCAGCTCGGCCTCGGTGATCCGCTCCCGGCCGGCCGCCGGCCCGGCCCCGAGCAGGTCGGTGACGAGTCGGGAGGCACCGTCGGCGGTGCGGACCAGCACCCGGGCGACGGCCCGGGCGAGCGGCCCGGGGTCGCGACGGGGTCGCACCCGCACGCGTCGCCGGAGCCCGGTACGGGCCACTTCCCGCATGACAGAGATGGTAGACACCGTTGGCTCACCGCACCCGCGGATCGCGCGGAGGAGCCGCACATGTTCGGCTCTGTTTAATCATGAAGGATTATGATGGAATGAGGATGGCGGTGCCGTCGGCCAGCGTGCCGGCCGCCGCCTTAGGGTGATCAGCGAAGGCCACGTCCCGGGCGGGCCAGGCAGGAGGCAACGACGTGAAACTGCTCGTCACCGGGGGCGCCGGCTTCATCGGCAGCGTGGTGACCCGGATGCTGCTCGACGCGGGTCACCAGGTGGTCGTCCTGGACGACCTGCGCACCGGGCACCGCGAGGCGCTCGCCCCGGACGCGACCCACGTCGAGGCGTCCATCCACGACGCCGCCCGCGTCCTCACCCGCGACGCCGGGTTCGACGGGGTGCTGCACTTCGCCGCCCTGATCGCCGCCGGCGAGTCGATGGTCAAACCCGAGCTGTACTGGCAGAACAACACAGTTGGCAGCCTCGCCCTGATCGACGCGGTCCGGGCCGCCGGCGTGCCGCGGATGGTCTTCTCCTCCACCGCCGCCGTCTACGGCAACCCCACCGAGCTGCCGATCCCGGAGACCGCCGTCAAGGCGCCCACCAACACGTACGGCGCCACCAAGCTCGCCGTCGACATGGCGCTCACCTCCGAGACGATCGCGCACGGACTGGCCGCCGTGTCACTGCGCTACTTCAACGTCGCGGGTGCCCACCTCGACGGCGACATCGCGCTCGGCGAACGGCACGACCCGGAGACGCACCTGATCCCGATCGCGCTGGAGGTCGCCGCCGGCCGACGGGAGAAGCTCCAGCTCTTCGGCGACGACTACCCCACCGTGGACGGCACCTGCGTCCGGGACTACATCCACGTCGCCGACCTGGCCCGCGCGCACCTGCTGGCCCTGGACGCGGCCACCGGCGGCCAACAC
This sequence comes from Micromonospora sp. NPDC049101, assembly GCF_040648675.1. Lineage (NCBI taxonomy): Bacteria > Bacillati > Actinomycetota > Actinomycetes > Micromonosporales > Micromonosporaceae > Micromonospora > Micromonospora sp. NPDC049101. The sequence continues at coordinate 13,960 of NZ_JBEZED010000024.1, forward strand.
CGGATCTACAACCTGGGCAACGGCAACGGCTTCACCAACCGCCAGGTCGCCGACGTGGTCCGCGAGGTCACCGGGCACCTTCTGCCCGTCGAGGTGGCCCCACGCCGCGAGGGTGACCCGGCCGAGCTGGTCGCCTCCTCCGCGCTGGCCCGCGACGAGCTGGGCTGGGTGCCGCAGAAGCCGACCCTGCACGACATGGTCGGCGACGCCTGGGCCTTCTACCGCGCACACGTCCTGGAGCAGCAGCCGTGACCGACCCCACGCGTGCCGTGGCCGACCGGGCCGCCGCCGGCTTCACCACGCGGTACGGCGGCCAGGCCGCCGGCCGCTGGGCGGCTCCCGGCCGGGTCAACCTGATCGGCGAGCACACCGACTACAACGAGGGGTTCGTGCTGCCCTTCGCGCTGCCGTTGCAGACAGTCGTCGCCGCCGACCGGCAGGACGCGGAGCAGTGGACGGTCTGGTCCGAGCTGTCCGACGAGACGATCACCTTCGGGGCGGACGACGTCGCCGAGGCGGGTCGGGTGACCGGCTGGGGCGCGTACGTCGCCGGGGTGGTCTGGGCACTGCGCGAGGCCGGTCACCCGGTTCCGGGCGCGCGGCTGGCCATCGCCTCCGACGTGCCGCTGGGCTCCGGGCTCTCCTCCTCGGCCGCGTTGGAGTCAGCCGTGCTGGCCGCCCTGCTCGACCTCGGTGGGCTGGAGCTGCCCGCGGAGCTGCAGCCCCGGCTGGCGCAGCGGGCCGAGAACGTCTACGTGGGCGCGCCAACCGGGATCATGGACCAGTCCGCGGTGATCCGCTGCCGTGCCGGGCACGCCCTCTTCCTGGACTGCCGCGACGAGTCGGTCGAGCAGATCCCCTTCGACCTGGACGCCGCCGGCCTCGCGGTGCTCGTCATCGACAGCCGGGCGCCGCACCGGCACGCCGACGGTGAGTACGCTGCCCGCCGCCGTTCCTGCGAGGCCGGAGCCGCCGCGCTCGGCGTCCCCGCGCTGCGGGACGTGAGCGTCGACCAACTCGACACCGCACTGGCCCAACTCGACGACGAGGAGACCCGGCGACGGGTCCGTCACGTCGTCACCGAGGACCAACGCGTACTGGACACGGTGGCGCTGCTGCGCGCGGCCCGGGTCCGCGACATCGGCCCCCTGCTCACCGCGTCGCACGTCTCCATGCGCGACGACTTCGGAATCACCGTGCCGGAGATCGACACGGCGGTCGAGGCGGCGTTGGCGGCCGGCGCGCTCGGCGCCCGGATGACCGGCGGCGGCTTCGGCGGCTGCGTCCTGGCCCTGATCGACGCCGACCGCGCCGACGAGGTGGCCGCCGCCGTGACCGCCGCGTACGCCGAACGAGGCTTCACCGCCCCCGGCACCCTGACGGTCCGGCCCTCCCCCGGCGCCACCCGCCTGCCCTGAGCCGTGATTCGGTGATCGTGCTCGAACATGGAAGTAGTGGCCTCGCCCAGTGGGTGAGGCCACTACTTCATGGATCGAGCGCGATCTTGCCGGCGGTCAGCAGCCGGCGACCGCCCGCGGCCAGCAGCGGTGAGCCGGGCCCTAGCTCGCTTCGACGATCATGGCGGCACCGACCGTGCGGTTGGTGGTCTCGTCGATGATGACGAAACCTCCGGTGGTGCGGTTGCGGCGGTATTCGTCGGCCAGCAGCGGGACCGTCGTCCGCAGCCGCACCCGGCCGATCTCGTTGAGCCGCAGCTCGTCGGCCGACTCGTCGCGGTGCAGCGAGTTGATGTCCAACCGGTAGTGCAGTCCGCGCACGATCGCCCGTGCCGAGCGGGTGGTGTGCTTGATCGCGTACCGACCGCCGACCCGCAGCGGGGCTGTCTCGTCCATCCAGCAGACCATCGCCTCGATGTCCTGCGCGACCGCCGGTGCGTTGTTCGGCCGGCAGATCAGGTCACCCCGGGAAATGTCGATCTCGTCAGCCAGTCGTACCGTCACCGACATCGGGGGGAACGCCTCCGGCACCGGCCCGTCGGCGGTCTCCACGGCGGAGATCCGGCTGGTGAACCCGGACGGCAGCACCATCACCTCGTCACCCGGCTTGAGCACGCCGGAGGCGACCTGACCGGCGTAGCCGCGGTAGTCGGTGACAGTCGTGGACTGCGGCCGGATCACGTACTGCACCGGGAACCGGACGTCGACCAGGTTGCGGTCACTCGCGATGTGCACCCGCTCCAGGTGGTGCAGCAGCGACGGCCCCTCGTACCAGGGCATGTTCTCCGAGCGGGCGACGATGTTGTCACCGCGCAACGCCGAGATCGGCACCACGGTCAGGTCCGGTGCGTCGAGCTTCGCGGCGAACGCGGTGAACTCGTCGGCGATCCGTTCGAAGACCTCCTGCGACCAGTCCACCAGGTCCATCTTGTTGACACAGAGGACCAGGTGCGGCACCCGCAGCAGGGAGCACAGGAACGCGTGCCGGCGGGACTGCTCGACCAGGCCCTTGCGGGCGTCCACCAGGATCAGCGCCAGATCGGCGGTGGAGGCGCCGGTGACCATGTTGCGGGTGTACTGGGTGTGCCCCGGGGTGTCGGCGATGATGAACTTGCGCCGGGGGGTGGCGAAGTACCGGTACGCCACGTCGATGGTGATGCCCTGCTCCCGCTCGGCCCGCAGACCGTCGGTGAGCAACGCCAGGTTGGTGTATTCGTCACCGCGGGCCGCGCTGACCGCCTCGACGGCGGCCAACTGGTCGGTGAAGAGCGACTTGGTGTCGTAGAGCAGCCGACCGATGAGTGTCGACTTGCCGTCGTCCACGCTGCCGGCGGTGGCGAACCGGAGCAGGTCCATCGCCCGGGCCTCCGGCCCGGCCCCGGTAACAGCCCGGGCCTCCGCATTCGCGGACGCCACGATCTCGGTGCTCATCAGAAGTAGCCCTCCCGCTTGCGGTCCTCCATGGCGGCCTCGCTGACCCGGTCGTCACCACGGGTCGCGCCACGCTCGGTGATCCGGGTGGCGGCCACCTCCTCGATGACCTTCTCCACGGTGTCCGCGTCGGAACGGACCGCGGCGGTGCAGGAGGCGTCGCCCACGGTGCGGTAGCGCACCTGTGCCTTGAACCGCTCCTCACCCGCCCGGGGGCGGAAGAACTCGTTGACCGCGTAGACCATGCCGTCGCGTTCGATCACCTCACGCTCGTGCGCGTAGTAGATCGAGGGCAGCGGGATGCGTTCCCGGGCGATGTAGTGCCAGACGTCCAGCTCGGTCCAGTTGGACAGCGGGAAGACCCGGATCGACTCGCCCGGGTGGTGTCGGCCGTTGTACAGCGACCACAGCTCCGGCCGCTGGTTCTTCGGATCCCACTGGCCGAACTCGTCGCGGAAGCTGAACACCCGCTCCTTGGCCCGAGCCTTCTCCTCGTCGCGCCGGGCACCCCCGAACAGCGCGTCGAAGCGGTGTTTCTCCACCGCGTCCAGCAGCACCGGCGTCTGGATCCGGTTGCGCATCCCGTCGCCGGACTCCCGGACCATGCCGCTGGCCAGGGCCTCCGGCACGCTCGCCACCACGAGCTGCAACCCCAACTCGGCGACCCGCTGGTCGCGGTATTCCAGGACCTCGGGGAAGTTGTGCCCGGTGTCGACGTGCATGACCGGGAAGGGAATGCTGGCCGGCGCGAACGCCTTCTGCGCCAGCCGCAGCATGACTATCGAATCCTTGCCACCGGAGAAGAGCAGCACCGGGCGTTCCATTTCGGCAACCACCTCGCGCATCACGAAGATGCTCTCCGCCTCCAGGGCGTCCAGGTGGGAGACCCGGTAGGCGGCGGGGGTGGTCATGACACCGGCTCGATTCGCTCGATCATCCGATTTCCAGACCTTTCCGGTCGGACATGTCAAGAAAGTGCGCTCAGGCTACCCGGAATGTCTCTGCAACGCTGCAAGCAACCGAGTGGCGAGATCCTTGCGACAGACCAGCAGGTCCGGCAGGCGCGGATCCGCCTCGTTGTATTTCAGCGCAGAACCATCGATCCGGGAAGCGTGTAGTCCGGTGGCCGTCGCCACAGCCACCGGTGCCGCCGAGTCCCACTCGTACTGACCACCGGCGTGGATGTACGCGTCCACCTCGCCGGTGACCACGGCGGCGATCTTCGCGCCGGCCGAGCCCATCGGCACCAGATGCGCCCCGACGTCCTCGGCCAGGTCGGTCAGGAAGACCGGCGGTCGGCTCCGGCTGGCCGCCAGGCGGATCTTCCGCTCGCCGGCGGTCGCGGCCTCCACCGTCATCGGCGGGTACGCCGGCGGGTAGTCCGTGCCCAACACCCGGTGCTGCGCCGGCAGCCCCACCGCCCCCGCGACCAGCCCGTGCGGGCTCGGCGCGTTACGTGCCCAGAGCGCCACGTGCACCGCCCAGTCCGACCGGCCCTCCTCGGAGAACTCGCGGGTGCCGTCCAACGGGTCGATGATCCACACTCGGTCCGAGGTCAACCGCGACACCGCCCCGGTGTTCACCTCGGCCGCCCAGGCCAACCGCGACCCCTCGTCCTCCTCGGAGAGCACCGCGTCGCCCGGCCGCCACTTCGCCAACTCCGTGCGGATCAGGTCGTGCGACACCTTGTCCCCGGCCGACTTCAGCGCGCCGGTGTCCGCGAAGCCCATCTCGGCGCGCAGGTCGAGCAGCGCCTGCCCGGCCCGGGACGCCAACCACCTGGCGAACGCGCCGTCGATCATCGGAGGACTGGTCATCTGCCCGCTCCCGTCGCCTCGCCGCGACCCGTGCCCGCACGGACCGATTCGCCGCGACCCGCGTCGTGGGCGCGGCACGCCGAAAGGCGCAGACTACCGGCCAACCGTTTCCGATCCGGTACGCCCCGCCCGACTCAGCCCCCGTGGTAGAGGTTCTGCGTCGGCTCCACACCCTTGACGATCACCGACTCCACCACGTCGGCAGCCCGGTCGACCAGGAAATCCAGCTCCTTGCGTTCTGCCGCGCCGAAATCCGACAGCACGTAATCCGCCGGATCCTGCCGCCCCGGCGGTCGGCCGACGCCGAACCGGACCCGGGCGTAGTCCTTCGTGCCCAACGACTTCGACATCGACCGCAGGCCGTTGTGCCCGCCCTCGCCGCCGCCGAACTTGACCCGCACCTGGCCGAACCCGATGTCCAACTCGTCGTGCACCGCGATCACCTGCGTCGCCGGCACCTTGTAGAACTGCGCCAGCGCCGCCACCGGCCCGCCGGAGAGGTTCATGTACGTCAGTGGCTTCGCCAGCACCAGCTTCGGCCCACCAAACCCCAGCCGCGCCTCGCCCACCTCGGCCACCGCCCGCTTGTGCCGACCGAACCGCGCACCCAACCGCCCGGCCAGCAGGTCGGCCACCATGAACCCGACGTTGTGCCGGTTACCGGCGTACTCCCGACCCGGGTTGCCCAGGCCGACCACCAGCCACGGCCCCGCCACCTCGTCCGTCACGACCCGTCCCTCTCGCCGTCCATCCCACCGGATACGCCGACAGGCGCCCCCGAACGTCCGGGAGCGCCTGTCGCAAAGCTGGAACCGATCAGGCCTCGGTGCGCGCCTCGGTGGTCTCTGCGCCCTCGGCGGTGTCCGCGCCCTCGGAGCCCTCGGTGGTCTCGCCGACCTCGGCCTCGGCCTCGTCGGTGGCCGCCTCGACCTCGGGCAGCGTCGCCTCGAGCTGCTCGGCGGTGGGGGCCGCGGTCACCGACGCGACGGTCAGGTCCGAGTCGGCGGCCAGCTCGACACCGGACGGCAGCTCGACGTCGCCGGCGGTCACCTGGGTGCCCGCCTCCAGACCCTCGATCGACGCCTCAAGGTGGTCCGGAACCTTGGTGGCGTCGGCGGTCACCGACAGGGTGTCGTGGTCGTGCACGATCAGGGTGTCGCGGGCGGCCTCGCCGGTCAGCTGCACCGGGACCTCGACGGTGACCTTCTCGCCCCGACGGACCAGGATCAGGTCGACGTGCTCGAAGGTGTCCCGGATCGGGTCGCGCTGGATCGCCTTCGGCAGCGCCAGCACCTGGGTGCCATCGGTGATGTCGATCGCGAAGAGCTGGTTGGCACCGCCCTTGCGGATCGCCGCGGCGAACTCCCGCGACGGCAGCGCGATGTGCTTGGGCTTCTCGCCGTGACCGTAAAGCACGGCGGGCACCTTGCCGGCCCGGCGGGTACGGCGGGCACCACCCTTGCCGAACTCGGTGCGGGGCTCGGCGCTGATCTTTACCTCGGACACGGGGAAACTCCTGATGCTTTTCGCTGCGGCGGCTTGTCGTCTGGCGGTGCTGGGGCGAGGGGCTCGCTGGGGCTCATGCGTCATGAACGACTGCCCGGAGCACCGCGTCGATGACGGTGCCTCCGTGCGGCGCTTTATCAGCGGCCCGCCGGGCACCCTCGCCGTGGCAACCGCACCAGTCTACCCGAGCTGTTTCCGGGGTTTCCGGCAGTCCCCGTTCACGGCTCCAGACCGGCGCGTCGGTGGTTTTCCCACCAGCGCGCCGGCCTCGTTTCCCTCAGTCTGCCAGCCCCGTTGCCCCCGGGGCGCGGGCTCAGCTCAGACCACCGAAGAGGGTGGTCACCGAGCCGTCGTCGAAGACCTCCCGGATCGCCCGCGCCAGCAGCGGCGCGATCGACAACACGGTCAGCTTGTCCAACTGCTTCTCCGGCGGAAGCGGCAACGTGTTGGTCACCACGACCTCGCTGATCGAGCTGTTCTTCAGGCGCTCGGTGGCCGGGTCGGACAGCAGCGCGTGGGTGGACGCGACCACGATCTCCGCCGCCCCCGACTCCTTGAGGATGTCCGCGGCCTTGGCGATCGTGCCACCGGTGTCGATCATGTCGTCGACGATCAGGCAGACCCGGCCCTCGACCTCGCCGACCACCCGGTTCGCCACGACCTGGTTCGGCTTCATCGGGTCACGGGTCTTGTGGATGAAGGCGAGCGGGCAGCCACCCAGCCGGTCGGTCCACCGCTCGGCCACCCGCACCCGGCCCGAGTCCGGTGCCACCACGGTCATCGGCCGGCCGGCGTACTTGTGCTCCACGTACTCGGCCAGGATGTCCATCGCGAAGAGGTGGTCCACCGGGCCATCGAAGAAGCCCTGGATCTGCGCGGTGTGCAGGTCGACGGTGAGGATGCGGTTGGCGCCGGCGGTCTTCAGCAGGTCCGCCACCAGGCGGGCTGAGATCGGCTCCCGACCACGGTGCTTCTTGTCCTGCCGCGCGTACGGGTAGAACGGCAGCACCACGGTGATCCGCTTGGCCGACCCCCGCTTCAGCGCGTCCACCATGATCAGGGTCTCCATGACCCAGGTGTTCACCCCGTGCGTGACGGACTGCACCACGAAGGCGTCCGAACCACGCACCGAGTCCTTGAAACGTACGAAGATCTCACCGTTGGCGAACTCGTACGCGTCGGCCGGGGTCGGCGCGACGCCGAGCACCTCACCGATCTCCTTGGCCAACTCCGGAAAGCCACGTCCGGAAAAGAGCATCAGGCTTTTGCGGTTTTCGGCGACGATGCTGCCCATGGGCCCGTCTGCTCCCGTTTTGTCGGCGGTACCCGACCCGGTGGTGGTGGGTCAGGGACTATTCGGTTGCAGTATCTCCCGTGCCGGACGCGCCGCCCACCGTCTCGGTCACCCCGTGGATTGCCTCACTGTCGCTTGCGGCGCGGGCCACCTCCGACGCACCCTCGGCACCGCGTACCGCACGCTCGGCAGCCGCCGCGGAGATCGTTCCGGCCCGCTTGCGCGCCACCCAGCCCTCGATGTTGCGCTGCGGCGAGCGGGTCACCCCGAGCGCGCCCGGCGGCACGTCCTGACCGATCGCGCTGCCCGCCGCGACGTACGCCCCGGCACCCACCTCGACCGGCGCGATCAGGCTCGTGTCGCACCCGACGAACGCAGCCTCGCCCACGACCGTGCGGTGCTTGTGCACGCCGTCGTAGTTGACGAAGATCGTCGCCGCGCCGATGTTGGCCTTCGCGCCGATCGTCGCGTCACCCACGTAGCTGAGGTGCGGCACCTTCGCACCCGGGCCGATCTCGGAGTTCTTCACCTCGACGAACGTGCCGACCTTGGCCTTCTCGGCCAGCTGGGCGGCGGGCCGCAGGTACGCGTACGGCCCGACGCTGGCACTCGCACCGACCTCCGCGCCGACGGCGTGACTGCGGATCACCGACGCGCCAGGGCCGACGATCGTGTCGATGAGCGTGACGTCCGGCCCGACCAGCGCTCCCGCACCAACGACCGTACCGCCGCGCAACTGGGTGTTCTGGTCGATCACCGCGTCGCGGTCCAGTGCCACCGTCACGTCGATCCAGGTGGTCACCGGGTCCAGCAGGCTGACCCCGGTGCGCATCCACGCCTCGTTTACCCGGTCGCGCAACAGCCGGCGCAGCGTCGCCAGCTCCACCCGGTCGTTGCAGCCCAATGTCTCGGAGTGGTCGACTGCGACGTGCACCGCCACCGGCTCGCCGGCCGAGCGGAGCAGACCGAAGACGTCGGTGAGGTATTCCTCGCCCTGGTCGTTGTCGGTGGAGAGCTTGCCCAGCGCCGCACGCAGCCGCACCGCGTCGAACGCGTAGATGCCCGCGTTGATCTCCCGGATCGCGCGCTGCGTCGCGTCGGCGTCGCGTTCCTCGACGATCTGCTCCAGCCGACCGTCGGCGTCCCGGACGATCCGCCCGAGGCCGGTCGGGTCGGGCACCTCGGCGGCCAGCACGGTAGCCGCCGCGGCCGCCTCCTCGTGCGCGGTCACCAACGCGCCGACCGTCTCGGGGCGCAGCAGCGGCACGTCCCCGTTGATCACCACGACCGTGCCGGCGCCCTCCGGGACGGCGTCCAGCGCGATCCGCACGGCGTGCCCGGTGCCGAGCTGCTGGGCCTGGAGCACCGGCGTGGCGTCCGGAGCGACCTCGGACAGGTGCGCCCGGACCTGGTCGGCACCGTGCCCCACCACGACCACGGTCCGATCCGCGGCCAGCGGCGCGGCGGCGCTCAGCACGTGACCGAGCAGCGTCCGACCGAGCAGGGGGTGCAGCACCTTGGGCAGTGTCGACTTCATCCGCTTGCCCTCACCGGCGGCGAGCACGACGACGGTACGAAGGTGGGGCTGGGGCACGACGTGGCTCCCGTCGGGACGGCGGACACTCTCGCGGCCATGCTAACCGCGGGGCCCGGCACCTTCCCCTCTTACCCCCACCCGAACCTAAAACGGACGTAGGGGGCAGCTCGGCCGCCAGGGTTCGAACCTGAAATACGGGTACCAAAGACCCGGGTGTTGCCAATTACACCACGGCCGATCAGCGACGCGAGGACGTCGCGCGGGTGACGGATCTCCCGCCGCTACACCTTAGCGCCCCGGCCGCCAGACGCCATCGCTCATCCCCGCCAGCACAACCACTGACAGCTCCGCCCCACACCGCCGCCGACACCTCCAAGCCGCCGTCCCACCACGTGCCCGCACCCCGGTGATCATGGAGTTATCGCCCAACACGCCGACGACACGCGCGCATAACTCCATGATCAACGCGTGTGGGTGGGGGTGGGTGGACGGGGGCTCACCTGCGAGTTTGGGCGGGTACGCGAGGGTGTTTCGAAACTTCCCCGTGCGATCTACGGGGCGGTAAGTTACGGTGACGTAGGCGTAGCTTCGTGACCGTCCCCCGTCCCCCTGCGAGGTCTCATGTCCACCACACTGCTCGATCCCAACCCGCCCGCCAGCGGTCCCAAACCACTCACCGACGGCAGTCAGGCCAACGGCATCCTGGCCGCTCTCTGGGCCTTCGTGGTGATCCCCTTCGTCGCCCTGCTGGTCGCCGTGCCGGTCGCCTGGGGCGGTTGGCTGGGCTGGAGCGACGTGATCATCGGCTCGGTCTGGTACGTCGTCTCCGGGCTCGGCATCACCGTCGGCTTCCACCGCTACTTCACGCACGGCTCGTTCAAGGCCAAGCGTTGGCTGCGGGTGACGCTGGCGGTGGCGGGGTCGCTTGCGGTGCAGGGCGAGATCATCCAGTGGGTCGCCGACCACCGGCGCCACCACGCGTTCTCCGATCTGGAGGGTGACCCGCACTCCCCCTGGCGCTTCGGCACCAGCCTCTGGGCGTTGACCCGGGGCCTGTTCCACGCGCACGTGGGCTGGCTGTTCCGCCGGGAGCTGTCCAACCGTGAGCGTTTCGCACCGGACCTCATCGCCGACCGTGACATCAGCCGGGTCGACAGGCTCTTTCCCGCGTTGGTGGCGATCTCGCTGCTCGGCCCGGCACTTATCGGCGGTCTGGTGACCTGGTCCTGGCAGGGCGCGCTCACCGCGTTCTTCTGGGCCGGGCTGGTCCGGATCGGCCTGCTGCACCACGTCACCTGGGCGATCAACTCGGTGTGCCACGTCTACGGCGAGCGTCCGTTCGCGATGCGCCAGGGCGACCGCGCGTCGAACTTCTGGCCGCTGGCGATCCTGTCGTTCGGCGAGAGCTGGCACAACCTGCACCATGCCGACCCCACCAGCGCGCGGCACGGCGTGCTGCGTGGCCAGGTGGACATCTCCGCCCGGGTGATCTGGTTGTTCGAGAAGACCGGCGCGGCGACGCAGGTGCGCTGGCCAAAACCGGAGCGCCTCGCCGCGAAGCTGGTGAAGCCGGTCGCACCCCGGTAAAACCGGGCGGTGCGCCAGGATGGCGCCTGGCAGGATAGCCGGATGACCGAGCGACGCGGGGGGACCGGGCGGCTCGGCAGACGGGGGCCGGGCCCGATCCGGGTCCGATCGGACGGCGCGGCAGGGCGGTCGGACCGCCGGCCAGTGAGGCGACGACGTGAACGGGCACAGCGGAGGCACCATTCCACGGCAGGGCGTCACCGAGCGCCAGCTAGGCGGCGACATGCCTGAGGTCACCGATGGTGACAGCGTCGGCGGCCGACGGGTGACACCGTCGGTCCCGGCTCCCAAACCCAAACCCACCTCCCGGGTCCGCATGTCGGCGGCCCAGCGCCGCGAGCAGTTGATCGCGACCGGCCGGCAACTCTTCGCCGAGCGTGGCTTCGACGCCACCTCCATCGAGGAGGTGGCGGCCCGCGCCAAGGTCTCCAAACCTGTGGTATACGAGCATTTCGGCGGCAAGGAAGGGCTCTACGCGGTGGTGGTGGACCGGGAGGTCCGGGCCCTGCTCGACCGGATCACCACGGCGTTGACCGCCGGGCATCCACGGGAGCTGCTGGAGCAGGCGGCGCTGGCCCTGCTGACCTACATCGAGGAGGAGACCAGCGGCTTCCGGGTGCTGGTCCGCGAGTCCCCGCTGATGTCCGGCACGGCCAACTTCAGCAGCGTGATGAACGACGTCGCGCACCAGGTCGAGCACATCCTGGGCGCCGAGTTCAAGAGCCGGGGGTACGATCCGAAGCTCGCCGAGCTGTACTCGCAGGCACTGGTGGGCATGGTGGCGTTGACCGGCCGCTGGTGGCTGGAGGTGCGCAAGCCGCGCAAGGAGACGGTGGCGGCGCACCTCGTCAACCTGGCCTGGAACGGGCTGTCGCACCTGGAGGCGAAGCCGACGTTGATCACCGCCCGGCGTTCCTGACCGTTCGTCAGCCGCGGTGCACGTCGGCCACCGGGTGTTTGCGGTTCGCCAGCTCCGCCTCGGCGTGTTCCGCCGGGCCGACCTTGTCGTACAGGCCGGTGCCGAGCAGGATCAGGCCGAACAGCATCGACACGACCACTGTCGACATCGAGAAGTTGAGGAAGTTCGCCCCGGTCTGCAGCACCGACATCATCAGGATGCTGGTCACCAGGAACACCACACCGGCCGTGAGGTTCATGTAGTGGCCGAGGTTCGTGCGGCGGGACGCCCCGATGATCAGGACGACGCCGAAGACCACCGAGGCGAGTGAGAAGGCCAGGTTGGTCCGCAGGCCGAGGGCCCAGGTGCTGCTTCGGTCGAAGAGTGGGTCGCCGATCGTCTCGGCGACACCCCAGACGCCGAACACCAGGATGTAGACGCCGATCAAACCGGAGAGGACCCGGTAGAGCGGCCGTGCCGGATGGTTGACCGGAAAGTGCGGCATACCAGACCCCCTGATGTGACCGTTTCAGGGGGAATTGTCACCCAAGGCAGAGCCAACTGTCCGAAGAACCAGAAAGCCGGAAAGGGTCCGTCGAATGGCTGGCCCAGGTCAGGTTTTCGCCGGAGCCCGAGCTGCGCAGGAATCAAGCCTGACCGCCCGGAGCAGCTCGGGCTCCGGCGAAAACCCACGACCGTAACCAAAAATCAGAGAACCAGCCGAGCCTTGTGGAACGCCTCCGCCTCCTCCTCCGAACCGACCTTGCCGTACATGCCGACCATCAGCAGCACCAGGGCGACGGTCATCGCGACGATGACGGTGACGATGCTGAAGTTGAGGACATTGGCGTCGGTCCGGATGAAGGCGAGGCTGGCCAGGCTGATCACCATCAGGGCGTACGACAGCCACTGGTTGATCGCCACGTCGATGTTGCGGCCGAGCGCGGTGCCGACCAGCACGACGAGCCCGAGCAGCACGCTGAGCAGCCCGAGGCCGAGGTTCGTGCCCTGACCGAGGACCCGGGTGTCGTCCTGGGCGAGGATCTCGTTGCCGGTGCTCGCGATGATGCTGAGCACACCGAAGACCACCAGGTACAGACCGGTCAGCCCGCCGATCGCCCGGTAGATCGGCCGCGCGGGGTGGTTGACGGGGGTGTGGGCCATGTCTGAGTCTCCAACGCCGTGGGGTAGGTGTCGCCGACGATTGTCCCGCATGTGGCGGTGTGACGCCGCACACGGCCCCCGGGCTGGTGCGTCCGGCCCGGTCAGCTCTCCGGAAGCTCCTCGGCGAGCGTCATCCAGGTCTCCTCGATCCGCTCCCGCTCGGCGCGCAGATCCTTGAGCTGGGTGTCCAGCTCGGCTACCCGGGCGTAGTCGGTGGCGTCCGCGGCGAGCTGGTCGAGCAGCGTGGTCTCGCGCTGGTCGAGCTTGCCGAGCTGCCGTTCCAGCCGGGTCAGCTCCTTGCGGGCCTGGCGGACCTCGGCGGCGGACATGCCACCTCCCGAGGCGGCGGCGGGCGCGGCGGACGACGTGCCGCCCGCCCGCGGAAGGCCGGCCCGCTCCGCGGTCCGGGCGAGGTATTCGTCCACACCGCCGGGCAGGTGCACCAGCCGGCCGTCGCCGAACATCCCGTACGCCGTGTCGGTGACCCGCTCGATCAGGTAGCGGTCGTGGCTCGCCACGATGATCGTGCCGGGCCACGAGTCGAGCAGGTCCTCCAGCGCGGCGAGGGTGTCGGTGTCCAGGTCGTTGGTGGGCTCGTCGAAGAGCAGCACGTTGGGCTCGCCGGCCAGCAACCGCAGCATCTGCAACCGGCGTCGTTCCCCACCGGAGAGGTCACTGACCGGGGTCCAGAGCCGGCGGTCGTCGAAGCCGAACACCTCGGCGAGTTGCGCGGCGGAGACCTCCCGGTCGCCGAGCTGCACCCGGCGGGCGACCTCCTCGACGGCTTCGAGCACCCGCAGGTGGCCGGGCAGCTCGCTGAGCTCCTGGGAGAGGAACGCGGGCCGCACGGTGGAGCCGGTGCCGAGGCGGCCACCGTCGGGGCGGGTGATGCCGGCCAGCATCCGCAACAGCGTGGTCTTGCCGGCGCCGTTGGCGCCGAGGATGGCGATCCGGTCACCGGGGCCGACCAGCCAGGTGACGTCGCGCAGGATCTCCTTGGGGCCGGCGTGCAGCTCGACGTTCTCCAGCTCGTACACCTGCTTGCCGAGCCGGGAGGTGGCCATGCGCTGGAGCGACATGGTGTCGCGGGCCGGCGGCACGTCGGCGATCAGCGCGTTCGCGGCGTCGATGCGGAACTGGGGCTTGGAGGTCCGGGCCGGCGGCCCACGGCGCAGCCAGGCGATCTCCTTGCGGAGCAGGTTCTGCCGGCGAGCCTCGGTCGCGGCGGCGACACGATCGCGTTCGGCGCGGGCGAGGGTCCAGGCGGCGAAGCCACCCTCGTAGGCGCGGACGGTCTGGTCGGCGACCTCCCAGGTGTAGGTGCAGACCGCGTCCAGGAACCACCTGTCGTGGGTGACCACGACCAGGGCGCCCTTGCGCCCGACCAGGTGCCGGGCCAGCCAGTCGACACCGCCGACGTCGAGATGGTTGGTGGGCTCGTCGAGGATGAGCAGGTCGGAGTCGCGCACGAGCAGCGCGGCGAGTGCCACCCGGCGCCGTTCGCCACCGGACATCGGGCCGACCGGCTGGTCCAGGCCGAGGTGCGGCATGCCGAGGCCGTCGAGGATGGCCCGCACCCCGGCGTCGCCGGCCCACTCGTGCTCGGCGCCCATGCCCTCGGCCAGCCAGGCGGTGCCGAGCACGACATCCCGGACGGTGGCTTCGGGAGCGAGGGTGAGCTGCTGCGGCAGCCAGAGCACGCGGAGGTCACGGCGGTGGGTGACCCGGCCGTCGTCGGGGTCCTCCTGCTTGGTGAGCAGCCGCAGCAGGGTGGACTTGCCGGCGCCGTTGAGGCCGACCACGCCGATCCGGTCGGCGTCGTCCAGGCCGAGCGAGACGTCCGTGAGTAGCCGCCCCGCGGCGCCGTACCCCTTGGACACCCGGTCCAGATTGACGATGTTCGCCACGTTCCACCCTTCATGATCAAGGCGTCCGGGTGCCGGCGGGCACCTGGACGCCTGACCCAAGGGTACGCGGACGCCCGCGCTGCCCGCGCCGCGCGCCCGCCGGCCCGCCGGGACGTGCGGTCAGCCGACGCGAGCGCCGGCGACCGGACCGCGCGCGACCCGCGCCTGACGGCACACGCCAGCGGCGGTCAGCTCGGCGGCGATCCGCTCCGCGTCGGCCGCGTCGGCGGCGAGGAACACGCAGGTCGGCCCGGAGCCGGAGACGATGCCGGTGAGCGCGCCGGCCGCCTCGCCGGCCTTGAGCGTGTCGGCCAACGCCGGACGGATGGCCAGCGCGGCGTCCTGCAGGTCGTTGCCGAGCGTCCGGGCCAGCACCCGGGGGTCACGTTGGCGCAACGCGCCCAACAGCGCATCGGTGCTGCCCAGCGGGGCACCGGCGGCACCGGAGTCGCGGAGCCGGTCCAACTCCCGGTACGCGGCCGGGGTGGACAGGCCGACGTCGGCGATCGCCACCACCCAGTGCCAGGAGGTGGGGCGGACCAGCACCGGGCTGACCGCCTCGCCCCGGCCGGTGCCCAGCGCGGTGCCGCCGTAGATCAGGAACGGCACGTCGGAGCCGAGGTCGGCGGCGATCCCGGCCAACTCGTCGCGGGACAGCCCGGTGCCCCAGAGCGCGTCGCAGGCCACCAGTGCGGCGGCCGCGTCGGCGCTGCCACCGGCCAGCCCACCGGCGAGCGGGATCTGCTTGCGCAGGTGCAGTCGGGCGTGTGGCAGCACGCCCGCGTACCCGGCGAGGGCGTGCGCGGCGCGGATCACCAGGTTGGTGTCGTCCAGCGCCAACTCGCCGGTGCCCTCGCCCTCCATGGTCAGGGCGAGCGTGTCGCCCCGGCGGGCCGTCAGCTCGTCGTAGATCGAGATGGCGTGGTAGACGGTGTTCAGCTCGTGGTAGCCGTCCCGGCGCAGCGGGCCCACCCCGAGGTGCAGGTTGACCTTCGCGGGCACCCGGACCTTCACCGGCCCGATGGCCCCGCGCCGCTCGTCCTCGTCGTCAGGTCGCCAGGCCTCGGTCACGGAGTGATGTCCCGTACGTGCAGGCGGATGTCGAACGGCTTGGCCACGATCAGCTCCTCGGCGGAGTCGGCGGCCAGCTCGTACCGGCCGTCGACCAGGTCGTACGCGTACACGTGCACCGGATTCTGCTCGATCCGCCAGTAGTGCGGGATCCCGGCATCGGCGTAGTCGGCCGGCTTCTCCAGCCGGTCCCGCCGACGCGTGCTGCGGGAGACGACCTCGACAACCAGAATCACGGGCTCAGCGGTCGAGTAGTGGCTGTCATAGTTGATCGTCTCGGCCGCGAGCAGCATGACGTCAGGCTCAAAGGTCTGGTCGACGCCGACCATGACGCCTGTGGCGAAGCTGGGCTCCATCCCCTTCGGCGAATGTTGCCTCAGCCAATTCCAGAGCAGGCCGCTGATCTTCTGATGGCCGAACGTCGGGGAGGGGACCACGATCATGACTCCGTCGCGTAGCTCCACCCGGGGAGCGTCATCGGGCAGGGAGAGCACGTCTTCGACGGTGTAGTTGCCGAGCCTCTGGCGCCAGAGGTCCGGACCGGACCAGCGGTCGCGCGGCGGGGGCAAAGCATCCGCGGTCACTCGTACACCTCCTCGGCGGGCACGGCGTCAGCCTACTTCGCGGCCCGCTTACCGGCCGGAGCCGACGCGGCGATGGCGGCGAACTGCTCGACGGTCAGTGACTCCCCCCGGGCGCCGGGGTCGACACCGGCCGCGGTGAGCGCGGCGGCGGCCCGGTCCGGGCCACCGGCCCAGCCGGCCAGGGCGGCGCGCAGCGTCTTGCGGCGCTGCGCGAACGCCGCGTCGACCACGGCGAAGACCTGCTCCCGCCCCACGTCGGTGCGGGGTGGTTCGTGGCAGGTGAAGGCGACCAGGCCGGAGTCGACGTTGGGCACCGGCCAGAACACGTTCGGCGGCACCTTGCCGGCACCTCGGGCGTGGGCGTACCAGGCGAGCTTGACCGACGGGATGCCGTACACCTTGGAGCCGGGACCGGCGACGAGCCGGTCGGCGACCTCCTTCTGCACCATCACCAGGCCGTGCCGCAGGGTGGGCAGCACGGCGAGCAGATGCAGCACCACCGGCACGGCCACGTTGTAGGGCAGGTTCGCCACCAGCGCCGTCGGTGCGGGGTCGGCCACGTCGGCGGCGGCGATGCGCAGCGCGTCGGCGCGGTGCACGGTGAGCCGGTCGGCGTCCGCGTCGGCGTGCCGGGCGACGGTCTCCGGCAGCGCCCCGGCGAGCACCGGGTCGATCTCCACGGCGTGTACGTGCCCGGCGACCGGCAGCAACCCCAGGGTCAGCGAACCGAGCCCGGGGCCGACCTCCAGCGCCACGTCGTCGGGGGTCAGCCCGGCGGCGGTGACGATCCGGCGCACGGTGTTCGGGTCGTGCACGAAGTTCTGGCCCAGCTTCTTGGTGGGCGCGACGCCCAGCCGGGCGGCGAGTTCCCGGATCTCCGCCGGGCCGAGGAGACCGGTCATGCCGGGCAGCGTAGCGACGGGGTCGGGGCCGACCGTCGGGCCGGGCTCACCACGGGCCGAAGGCCCGGTCACCGGTGGCGGAGATGGCCGCGCACAGCTCGTCCAGGTCGCTGCCGGTGGTCGCGGCGAGCGCGCGGACGGTGAGCGGGATCAGGTACGACGCGTTCGGCCGGCCCCGGTACGGCGTCGGGGTGAGGTACGGGGCGTCGGTCTCCACCAGGATCTGGTCCACCGGGGTGAGCGCGGCGGCCTCGCGCAGGGCGGCGGCGCTGCCGAAGGTGACGGTGCCGGCGAAGCTGAGCAGGTAACCCCGGCGGACGCACTCGCGGGCGAACTCGGCGTCACCGGAGAAGCAGTGCAGCACCACCGTGTCCGGGGCACCCTCGTCGTCGAGGATCCGCAGCACGTCGGCGTGTGCGTCCCGGTCGTGGATGACGAGCGTCTTGCCGTACCGCTTGGCGATGGCGATGTGCGCCCGGAAGCTCGCTTCCTGCGCGGCACGCCCCTCGTCCCCGGTGCGGAAGAAGTCCATGCCGGTCTCGCCGATCCCCCGGACCCGGTCGCGGGCGGCCAGCGACTCGATCGCCCGCAGTGCCTCGTCGAGGTCGGTCAGCCGGGGCGCCTCGTTGGGGTGCAGCGCCACGGTGGCCAACACGGCGGGATACGCCTCGGCGGTGTCCGCACTCCATCGCGAGGAGGCGACATCCACCCCCACCTGGACCAGCCGGTCCACGCCGACCTTGCCGGCCAACGCGATCGCCACGCCGACCGGGTCGTCGGCCGGCCCGCCACCGGGCACACCCGCCTCACTGACCGTGATGTCCAGGTGGGTGTGGCTGTCCAGCACCGGCCGGGGCAGCGGCTCGGGGGCGGGCGGAAACTCTCCGGCCCGCCGGGCGGCACGCTCGCGACGGGATTCAGTGGGCTCGCTCATCAGCCACAGCATCACACACCGGGCCTGTCCATCTGCCCGCCACCCGACGTTCACCCCGACTACGCCGCGCGACTCTACCGTCGCCGCGTGAGCGAGCGCGGCCGAGCGCAGCGAGGCGGTGGCGTGAGCGAGTGCAGCGAGCGAACCAGGTGGCACAGCAGCCCGGCGTCTCACGCCGCTGCCGAGCGCAGCGAGGCGGTGGCGTGAGACAGCGAACCGAACAGGGGGAGGTGGCAGCATGAGCGTCACCCCTCAGGTCGGCGCGGCCGGCGAACGCACCGGGCTGCACGTGGCGTTCGGCGGTGGCGTCTACCCGGCCGAGGAGATCGCCCGAGGCGCCGCGTACGAGTTGTTCAGCGCCGACGAGGTAGCCGGCTTCGAGTGGGCGCCCCGACCGGGCAGCGCCCTGCCGTGGCGGCGGTTCGTGCACGTCACCGAGGTGACCGCGGTGCACGGCGCGGGCGAGCCCTCCGACGAGCCGGAGACACCGCTGATGGTGCCGGCGCACCGCGAGCGGGGTTGGGCGTACCTGCACCAGCTCAGCCAGCAGCCGGCCGCGGCGGGAGACCCGACGCTGGTCGCGGCACGGGCGTCGGCGGTGGTCCGGCGGGGCACCCGGATGGTGAAGGTGCTCTCCACCCAGCAGGTCGCCGGGTACCTGCGGGGCTGGCTGCCGCACGGCTTCTGCTACCGCGAACACGACGTGGCGCATCTGCGTACGCCGGCGGCGACGACGGTGTTGCGCACCGACGGTGAGGTCGGCCGGGACGGCCCGGAGGTGACGTACGCGTTGCGCTGGCGGGCGTCCGACCCGGGCGACTACGACGTGCCGGCGGGCGAGGCGCACCGCGGCCTGACCGCGTTGGCCTCCCGAGACCGGCTCGGTGCGCCGGTGCTGGGCACGGGCTTCGTGCCGAGCAACGGTCAGCTCATCCCGGAGTTCGTCACCCGTGACTTCGCCGACCTGCCGATGCCGGCGAACGCCGCCCTGCTCGCCTACCCGGCCCAGGGGGAAGAGGTGGTGCTCTACACCTACCAGGCCGAGCAGCGCGGGTGGCTACGGATGGTGGGACCGCAGTGGCGGCACCTGCTGGCCGCGGTGCCGGGCCTCTCCCCGGACCAGGAGTACGTGCCGAACGCCGACGCGCCGCGCTCCACCCAGTTGGTGGGGCTCTACGGCGACACCGAGTACGAGGCGGTGGCCGACCTGCCCGGCGGGTTCCGGGTGTTGGCGATGACCCGGGCGGCCCGTTATCCGGTCAGCGCGGTGGCCCGCCGGGTCCGGTTCGCCCAGTGGCGGGGCGTGCCGTGCCTGGTGCTGCGGGAGGAGGCCGGCTGGCTGCGGGTGCGGCTGCGCCACCCGAACCCGGACGCGGTGCTGACGACCGGCGCGCAGTGCCACGAACGGGGCATCTACGAGGCCTGGGCACCGGGTGCCGAGGTCACCGACGACCAGGTGATGGACACCCGGTACGCGATGTGACGGCCCCCGGTCGACAGGATGTCCTGCCGACCGGGGGTCGGGCGTTCAGTCGGCCAGCCGGGCCAACTCCTCGTCGACGATCGACGGGTCGAGCTTGCGGAACACCGGCTTCGGCGTGACCAACGGCCGGCCCGCCTCGATCGACACCGACTCCCAGCGCGCGCCGACCGTGTAGTCCCCGGTCAGCACCGGGTACGCCGGGCCGCCGTCGAGGTCGTCGACCTGCTCGATGACCGGCATCGGCGCGTGCACGCCGGTGCCGCCGAGCAGCTCGTGCACCTGCTGCGCGGAGTGCGGCAGGAACGGCGTGAGCAGCGTGTTGGCGTCGCTGATCACCTGGAGTGCGACGTGCAGGATGGTGCCCATCCGGGGCTTGTCCGCCTCGTCCTTGAGCTTCCAGGGCGCCTGCTCGGAGAGGTACCTGTTGGCCTCGGCGACCACCTTCATGGCCTCGCCGATGGCCTGCTTCTGCCGGTGCCGGCCGATCAGGTCACCGACCGTGGTGAAACCGGTGCGGGCCGCCGCGAGCAGCGCCTCGTCGGCCTCGGTGAGCCCGGCCGGGTCGACCGGCGGGATCGCACCGAAGTTCTTCGCCGCCATCGACACACACCTGTTGACCAGGTTGCCCCAGCCGGCGACCAGCTCGTCGTTGTTGCGGCGCAGGAACTCGGCCCAGGTGAAGTCGGTGTCGTTGCTCTCCGGGCCGGCGGCGGCGATGAAGTAGCGCAGCGCGTCGGCGTCGTAGCGCTCCAGGAAGTCGCGAACGTAGATGACCACCTTGCGGGACGAGGAGAACTTGCGCCCCTCCATGGTCAGGTATTCGCTGGAGACCACCTCGGTGGGCAGGTTGAGCCGGCCCAACTCGCCCGGCTCACCGTCGCGGGAGCCCTCGCCGGAGTATCCGGAGAGCAGCGCCGGCCAGATCACCGAGTGGAAGACGATGTTGTCCTTGCCCATGAAGTAGTAGGAGCGCGAGTCCTTGCCCTCCGCGTCAGTCGACCACCACTTGCGCCACGCCTCCGGGTCGCCGGAGCGGCGGGCCCACTCGATGGAGGCGGACAGGTAGCCGATCACCGCGTCGAACCAGACGTAGATCCGCTTGTCCGGCCGGTCGCGCCAGCCGTCCAGCGGGATGGGCACGCCCCACTCCAGGTCGCGGGTGATCGCCCGGGGCTGGAGGTCGTCGAGCAGGTTGCGGGAGAACCGCAGCACGTTGGGCCGCCACCCGTCCCGGGTGTCCAGCCACTGCCGCAGCACCTCGGCCAGGGCGGGCAGGTCCAGGAAGAAGTGCTCGGTCTCGACGAACTTCGGAGTCTCCCCGTTGATCCGCGACTTCGGGTCGATCAGGTCGATCGGGTCGAGCTGGTTGCCGCAGTTGTCGCACTGGTCGCCGCGGGCGCTGTCGTACCCACAGATCGGGCAGGTGCCCTCGATGTACCGGTCGGGCAGGGTGCGCCCGGTGGACGGCGAGATCGCGCCCATGGTGGTCTTCGGCACGATGTAGCCGTTGCGGTACATCCCCTCGAACAACTCCTGCACCACCGCGTAGTGGTTGCGGGTGGTGGTGCGGGTGAACAGGTCGTAGGAGAGCCCGAGGCCGTGCAGGTCCTCGACGATCACCCTGTTGTACCGGTCGGCCAGCTCGCGCGGGGTCACCCCGTCGGCATCGGCCTGCACCTGGATCGGGGTGCCGTGCTCGTCGGTGCCGGAGACCATGAGCACGTCGTGGCCGGCCATCCGCATGTACCGGGCGAAGACGTCGGAGGGAACGCCGAAACCGGAGACGTGGCCGATGTGGCGGGGGCCGTTGGCGTACGGCCAGGCCACTGCCGCGAGAACGTGACTCATGAGCAGCAAGCCTAGTGACCCGTCCGGGGCGTCCGCGAACCAATGGGGGGTGCCCGGCCAAGCGGACCGGCCCAACCACCCCGGCCTTTGGTCCGATTTGTCGCCGACACGCGCCTCAACTGCCCGTTCCGCCCTCCCGGTCGGTGTGCAATGAACCTCGTGACTGGCAGACGAGCGGCGTGGGACCACGAGGACCGTCCCAGCGGCCCGGCGGTCGGCGGCGACCCCGGCAGCGAGCCTGCCGCGCCCCGCGGTGCCGGGGTCGCGCCGCAACCCCGGCTGGTGCCCGGCGTCGACTCCGGTGCGCAGCGGCCCACACCGGCGGGCAGGGCCGGCCCACC
This sequence comes from Micromonospora sp. NPDC049101, assembly GCF_040648675.1. Taxonomy (NCBI): domain Bacteria; kingdom Bacillati; phylum Actinomycetota; class Actinomycetes; order Micromonosporales; family Micromonosporaceae; genus Micromonospora; species Micromonospora sp. NPDC049101. The sequence goes on from NZ_JBEZED010000024.1 coordinate 35,721, forward strand.
GGCCCGCCCCACGCCGGCGACGCCGACGCCGGTCCGTCCGACCCCGGCCGCACCGGTGCCCAGCCCAGCCCGACCCGGTCCACCGGGCCCCCCGGCCGGCACGGCCCCCGCCTCGGCACCGGGCTCGGACGCCGTCGAGGTGGAGCCGACCACCGGGGCGCCGGTGGACGCCGTGCCGAGTCGGGTGCCCGTCCGGCAGCAGAGCCGCCGGCAGCGGGGCCGCCAGCCCGGCAGCGACCTGCCGGACGACGACGACGGCGCCTTCTGGGCACCGATCGAGCAGGTGCACTGGGACGGCACCCCGGTCCGGGAGGACCCGTCGCCGGAGCGCGACCGCGGCTCACGACCGGCGGGGCGCCGAGCACCCAGCCGTGCCGTCCCACCGCCGGATCCGCTGCCCGGACTCGCCGCGCTTGTGGCACTAACCCTGGTCACGGCCTTCTTCGCCTGGGTCAGTGCCGGCCCGTTCTGGCTCGCGGTCGGGCACGCCCGGCCGGGCACGGTGGTGATCACCGACTGCACCGGCGGCGGGCTCACCCAGCGGTGCCGGGGGATCTTCACGGCCGAGGACGGGCGGTTCATCGCACACGGTGTCCGGGTCGGCGGCGTGCCCGCCGGAGGGGACGCCCCAGGTACGCCGCTGTCGGCCCGGATGACCGGCCCCGACGGCGGCACCGCGTACGCGGACACCGGAGTGGGCCGGCACCTGCGCTGGCTACCCGGCCTGCTGGTGATGCTGGGCTGCACCGTCGGCATCGTGCGGTGGACCGGGTCGGCGCGGCTGCCCGGCCGCCGGCACCGCCGCTGGGCCGTGGCCGTCGCCGTCGCCGGGCCGACGCTGATCACCGTCGGCTTCCTGGCCGCCGCCTGGTGAACCCGGGCTTCCGCGCGACGTGGGAGAGCCTCGGTCAGCTGTGCACGATCGTGTAGACGTCCCGGCGGCGCAGCGCGTACTCGGTGGCGACGTCGGTGATGGCGTCGCGGCGCGACCGGCCGGCGGCCTCCCGCTCGGCGACCGCCGCGCGCAGGGTGTCGTCGTCGGGGCGTTCCGGGGCGGTCACCGGTGCCCCGGCCACCACCAGGGTGATCTCACCGCGCGGGTCTCCCTCGGTGGCCCACCGGGCCAGCTCGCCGAGGGGACGGCGGAGCACCTCCTCGTAGGTCTTGGTGAGCTCGCGGCAGAGCGCGGCCGGCCGATCCGCGCCGAACGTGTCGGCCAGGTCGGTGAGCGCCGCGCCGATCCGGTGCGGGGCTTCGAAGAAGACGAGCGTGCGCTCCTCGGCGGCGAGCGCGCGCAGCCGGGACCGGCGGGCGCCGGGAGTGCGGGGCAGGAAGCCCTCGAAGCAGAACCGGTCGCAGGGCAGCCCGGACACCGCCAGCGCGGTGGTCACCGCGCTCGGCCCGGGAGCGACGGTGACCGGCGCGCCGACGTCCAACGCGGCCCGGACCAGCCGGTAGCCGGGGTCGGAGACGCTCGGCATCCCCCCGTCGGTCACCAGGGCCACCACGTACCCGCCGAGGATGACCTCGACCAGCTCGGGCGTACGCCGCTCCTCGTTGCCCTCGAAGTAGGAGACGATCCGACCGCCGACGGTGATGTCGAGATCGCGGGCCAGCCGGGTGAGCCGGCGAGTGTCCTCGGCCGCCACCACGTCGGCGCTGACCAGCACCTCCCGCAGCCGGGCCGAGGCGTCGGCGGGGTTGCCGAGCGGGGCACCGAGCAGGATCAGGCGCCCAGCTTCGGACATTTCACCCACGAATTCGTCTCCTTCATCGACAGCTGATACCGGTATCGGGGACGACGGGCGCCACCGGGCACCTTGGCAGCCTACGATCGCCGGGTGACGAGTGCGTCGACAGCGCAGAGCCCGAGCGCCGATCCTGCCAAGATGGTCGAGGTGACGGGCGAGCCCAGTCCCAACCAGGAGCCGACGGCACCACCTGCCGGTGCCGGCGGTGCGCCCGAGAGGATCCGGCGACGGTTCGCCACCGTCGACACCCAACTGGACCGGTTCTCCTGGGCGGCCACAGCGGTGGTGGTGGCCATCGCGGCGATCCTGCGTTTCGTCGGGCTGACAAACATCAAGGGCAAGATCTTCGACGAGACGTACTACGCCAAGGACGGCTACGGGCTGATCAGCCGGGGCGTCGAATGGAACTACAAGGACAACGGCCCGTCGTACGTCGTGCACCCGCCGCTGGGCAAGTGGCTGATCGGCCTCGGCGAGTGGGCCTTCGGCTACCAGGACGCCGACTCGAAGGTCTCCGTCCCCGGGCACCTGGTCACCGCCGCACCGGAGCTCGGCTGGCGGTTCTCGGCGGCCGTGGTCGGCACCCTGTCGGTGTTGCTGCTGGTCCGCATCGGTCGGCGGTTGTTCCGCTCGACGGTGCTCGGCTGCGCCGCCGGCCTGCTGCTCGCCCTGGACGGCTTCCACCTGGTGCTGTCCCGCACGGCGCTGCTCGACATCTTCCTGCTGTTCTTCGTGCTGGCCGCGTTCGGCGCGTTGGTGCTCGATCGGGACGCCCGCCGTCGCCGCTGGGCGCGGGCCCTGGACGACGGGCTCGACCCGAGCCAGCCGGGCCGGGCCGGGCGCCCGCCGACCGGTTGGCGCACCTGGCCGTGGTGGCGGCTGGCCGCCGGGGTTCTGATCGGGTGCGCCTGCGCGGTGAAGTGGAGCGCACTGTATTTCGTCCCGGCCTTCGCGCTGCTGGTCCTCCTCTGGGAGGTCGGCGTCCGCCGGTCGGCGGGGACCCGCCGACCCTGGCGGGACGCCCTGCTGGACGAGCTGCCCTGGCTGCTGCTGGCCGGCGTGCTCATGATCGGCACCTATCTCGCCACCTGGTCGGGTTGGCTGATCACCGACGACGGCTACTACCGGCTCGCGTCGGCCTACCCGGCCGCCCACCTCAGTGACCGCCCGGTGATCGGCCCGCTGATCAACCTCTACGAGTACCACCGGGCGGCGTACGGCTTCCACGCCCAGCTCGACGATGCGCACAAATACCAGTCGTGGCCGTGGCAGTGGTTGCTACTCGGCCGCCCGGTGGCGTTCCACTGGACGCAGGAGGTCGGCTGCGGCGCGCCGAGCTGCGCCTCCGAGATTCTGCTGCTGGGCACTCCGCTGCTCTGGTGGTCGTTCCTGCCCGCCCTGGCGGCGCTGGCCTGGCTGGGCCTGGCCCGTCGCGACTGGCGGGCCGGCGCGATCCTGCTCAGCGTGGCCGCCGGGCTGCTGCCGTGGTTCTGGTTCGCCCTCGACGGCCGGACGATGTTCTCGTTCTACACCGCTCCGGCGCTGCCCTTCCTGGTGCTGGCCGTGGTCTACGTGCTGGGCGCGATGATCGCTCCCGCCGGGGGTGACGTGGGCACGGTGGCGCCGCTGGTGCCCGGCGACCCGGCTTACGAACGCCGACTGGTGGGCAGCATCGCGGCCGGGGCGTACGTGCTGCTGGTGGCGCTCTGCTTCGCGTACTTCTATCCGATCTTCGTCGGCAAGAACATCCCGTACGCGGACTGGTTGTCGCGGATGTGGCTCGACGGTCGGTGGATATAAGCACCGACAGGCGACGCGCCGCACAGCGCGACGGAGAAGGGCCCGCACGCCGAAGCGTGCGGGCCCTTCTGACATAGACGCGCGCCCCGATCGCCTGCCACGGGGGAAGCGGGCGATTGGGGCGCGCATGAAGAGCTTAACCACCGCGCACCACCGGCACAACGGGTCAACTTAAGTCAGATTTCCGACCGATGGCGGCCGAACCCATGCTTGCCGTCGAGCAGTTGACCGAGGGTGACCCGGAGTGGACCCAGAGCGCGATGTCGATCGACCAGGGGTGGTCGTCGGTTCGGGCGGGACGGGCAGGACTGGAACCCGCACCAACCCGGGTGATCATCCAAAGTGGATCTCATTACACTGCGGGCCGTGATCAACTTCAGACGATCGGCGGCTGTCCTTCTCGGACTGTTGGCGACCACCGCGCTGACCGGGCCGGCCCCGGCGCGGGCAGACGAGGAACAGGCGCCGGAGCCTCCCCGGGTCGAGCTCGTGCTCGACGTCAGCGGCTCGATGCGCGCCGCCGACATCGACGGACGCAGTCGGATCTCGGTCGCCCAGCAGGCCTTCAACGAGGTCGTGGACGCGCTGCCGGAGGAGACCCAGCTCGGCATCCGGGTGCTCGGGGCGACCTACCGCGGCAAGGACAAGCAGGTCGGCTGCCAGGACACCCAGCAGATCGTGCCGGTCGGTCCGGTGGACCGTGCCGCCGCCAAGGCCGCGGTGGCGACACTGCGGCCGACCGGCTTCACACCCGTCGGCCTCGCCCTGCGCTCGGCCGCACAGGACCTGGGCACCGGGGCCACCACCCGGCGGATCGTGCTGATCACCGACGGCGAGGACACCTGCGCCCCGCCGAACCCGTGCGAGGTGGCCCGGGAACTGGCCGCCCAGGGCACCAGCCTGGTCGTCGACACCCTCGGTCTGGCCCCCGACGAGAAGGTCCGGCGGCAACTGCTCTGCATCGCCAGCGCGACCGGCGGCACCTACACCGCTGCCCAGAGCGCCGAGGAGCTGACCGGCCGGATCAAGCAGCTCGTCGAGCGGGCCGGCGACACCCACACCCGGGCGCCGACAGTCGTCGGCGGCGCGAACGCCTGCGACTCGGCGCCGCTACTCGCCCCCGGGGTCTACGCCGACCGGGAGGCGTTCTCCGAGCACCGCTACTACCGGGTGCCGGTACGCCCCGGGCAGGAGCTTCGCGCGTCGGTCAGCATGGCGCTGGACCGCCCCGTGAACCGGGACTACGGGGTGTTGCTGCGGGCCACCGCGGCGGACGGTCGGGAACTGGTCCGCGGCGCGGACGCCGGAAGCGGGCGGGCCGACGTGCTCTCCGCCGGGTTGCGCTGGTCCGCCACCGCCGACGACGAGGATGCCGCGCAAGCCGAGGAGACCGCCAACCCGGTCGTCGAACCCACCACCGTCTGCCTGGTGGTGAGCAACTCGTTCGCCCCGCGCCCCGGCACCGCGGCGACCCCGGGCATGCCCGTGGAGTTGACAGTCGACGTGGTCGCCGCCGCCCCCGCGCCGGACGGACCGGACCTCGGCCGGGGTTGGGTGCTGCTCGCCCTGCTCACCGTCGCCGGGCTGCTCACCGGTCTACTCGCCGGCCTGCTCACCCGCTGGTGGGTTGCCACCTGGAGGGAGAACTGATGCGTACCGCACTGTTGCGTTCGCTGGCGGCGCTGCTCGCCGCCGGCGGGGCCGCGCTGCTCCCGGCCACGGCCGTCGCCGCGCCGACCCCCTCCCCCGGGGCCACCCCGGTGAACCGGGCCGGTACGTCGTTCCTCAGCGCCACCCCGATCTCCGCCGGGCAACCGGTGCGGGTGGACGCCTCGATCGGTGACCACCTCTACTGGTCGTTGCCGGCGACCGCCGGTCAGGTGCGGGAGGTCAGCGCCACCGTCACCTTCCCGAAGGGACGCAGCGGCCCCTCCACCTGGACGGTCGACGTCTTCGACGGGTTGCGGCGGCGCCAGGCGTGCACCGCGGGGGCGCAGACCCCCACCGTGGACGCGAAGGCGACGAGCGTGGCGCTGGGCTGCACCCTGCGCGAGGTGCGGCCGTGGGCCGAGCCCTGGTCGGCCGACCCGCTGCCCGGCACGTACGTCGTCCGGCTCTCCGTGACCGATCTGCCGGAGTCGGATCTGGGTGCGCCGATCGACGTGGACCTGCTGGTGGGCACCATCGCCGACCGGGGTTCCTCGGCCGACGACGGTGAGTTGGCCGCACCGCTGGTGCCGAACACCAAGGCGGGCACGGTGCTCAACGCCGTACCCCCGGTGGACCCGGAAGCCGACGACGAGAGCGACCCGCTCGCGGACTGGTTGCCGGACCTCGGCTCGCGCTGGGTCTGGACCAGCATCGGCGGCGTGCTCGCCGCGGTGGCCGGCGTGGTCGGTTTCGCGGTGACCCGACGACCCCGGCGGCGCTGAACGACGCCCGGCCCCGCTGGTGGCCCCGCCCGACGGCGGGGCCACCAGCGCTCAGGCGCGCCGGCGACCGCGTGGCAGCCAGCCGATGAACCGGCTCTGCAGTGACATCACCGGGGCAGCGCGCAGATCCTCCGTGGCGGCGGCGAGGCAGGACCCCAGATAGACGCTGAGCATTGCCCGGTCACTGCCGTACTCGGCCAGCAGCCGGCTGCGTTTCGTCGCGCACGGCCATTCGTCGCCGCAGGAGCCGCAGCTCCAGCAGGGGGTCTTCGGGGCGTGATCATCGGCCCGCACGCCCGGTCGTTCGGCACCATCGGTCATCGCACGTCCTCCCAGATGTCCAAGGGTCTGGCCGGCAGCCGTGCCCGGCCAAGGTTCGATGGTCGTCCCCCCGGAGCCATCAGAGAGAGCGATGCGCAGCCCTCCGGTGATACATCCTTGCGGTACCTTCTCCGGTTGTGGGAGTCGGAAATTTGACGCTTGACCCGATGCTCCATCCCTACCGACGGGTAAGCCAGCGCGATGCGTGACCTGTTGCCGTCGACTGTCGCGGTGGCCGTCGCCGGCCCGGACGACTGGGTCGGCGAGCTGCTCGCCGCCGAGCAGGCGTGCCTCAGCGACCAGGCCGTGCCGACCCGCCGGAGGGACTTCACCGCCGGGCGGGTCTGCGCCCGCAGGGCTCTGACCGGGCTTGGCCTGCCACCGACCGCCGTGCCGGCCGCCGACCGCGCGCCGGTCTGGCCCGCGGGGGTGGTCGGCACCATCACCCACACCGCAGGCTACTGCGCCGCCGCCGCGGCGCGCGCCAGCGACATCCGGTCCGTCGGAATGGACGCGGAACAACACCGCGAGATCAGCCCGGGAGTACGCAGACTCGTGCTGCTGCCCGAGGAGGAGGCCGATCTCGCGCGGTTGCCCAGCGGCATCTTCTGGCCGATCGTGCTGTTCAGCGCGAAGGAGACCGTCTACAAGGTCTGGCATCCGGTCGTCGGGAGCTGGTTGGATTTCCAGGACGCCCGGCTCGACATCGACCCCGACGCGGGCACGTTCACGGCCCGGATCGCGCCGGCCCGGATCGCCGAGGCGGACGTCGACGACCCACCGGCGACGATCAGCGGCCGCTTCGTCGTCGCCGACGGGCTCGTCCGCACCGCCGCGGTGCTCCCCCCGCGCTGAGCCCCGGGCGCTCGGCGCTTGAGCCCGGGCCCTCGGCGCTGAGCCCCGAGGCGCTCGGCGCGACGGTCCGGCGGTCGGCCACGCACGGTAGCGTCGGTCGGGTTCCCGGAACCGCACGTACCGAGGCGTCAAGGAGTACGGTGACCCACCCCCAGCCCCCCGTCGGGCCGCACCACCGCCAACAGTCGTACCAGGGGTCGTCGTTTGTGGCGACAACGCAGCCGCCGTTCTCGGGCGCCGCGTATCCGACGGCTGGCGGTGGGCACCCGGGCACCGACCGCCCGTTCCCGGTGACCGGTCTGCCGGGCTATCCGCTCGTCGCACCGGCGACGGCACAGACGAACACCTCCAAGCGCACCGCCGTGGTCGTCGCGATCACCACTGCGGTGCTCACCCTGCTCTGCTGCGTGGGCGGGATCGTGGCGGCGGTGGTCAGCACCAAACAGGACGACGACGCCAAGACCAACGCGATCGGCACCACTGGCTGGAAGTCGTAACCCAGGCGCGGGGCGACCGCACGCGCGGAGGGCGGGCACCCGTACGGGTGCCCGCCCTCCTTGTCAGTTGCCTCCGACGTCAGCAGCCCGTCCAGCGCACCGGGGTGACTCGCTCCGCGTTGCGGAACCCGACGATGGTGCCCGTGTCCGAGATGGACCGCGCGCCGATGGTCACCCGGTCGCCGCCGCCCGGCAGCACCCGGGAGATAGCGCCGCGGGCGACCCGGTCACCGCCCACCACGACGCCCTTGGCGTTGACGTCGCCCAGCCACTGCAGCTGCGGGTCGAGCATCGTGTACGAGCCGTCGCGGAGGTTCCACCGCACCTTGTCCCAGCTGCCGTTCAGGTCGACATTGCCGATCGCCCAGTGACCCGCGGCCGTGTTGACCTGGGCCGTCTGCGCGCCGGGGACCGTGAGTGCGTCGAACCGACCGTTCGGCCGGCGGACCCAGCTGGTCCAGGCCGCGAATTCACCGGCGAAACCGACGATGGTCCCGTTCGCCGTGATCCCGGTCGGCTGGGCGTTGGCCGGGGCGTCGAGCACCTCGACGGTGCCCGGCCGGGTGGCCGGCCAGCGCACCGCGAAGAACTCCCCGGTGTCGGCGTCGTTGCCGCTGCCGACGATGTCGCCGGCCGCGTTGATGGCGGTGACGGAGACACCCGTGGAGGACGGCACCACCGGCAGCAGCTCGACCTTGCCGTTGCGGTACCGCCACGGCTGGCCGTCGCCGCCCCAGCCGTTGCCGATCACGACGCCGTCGGCGTTGACGTCGGCGGGGGTCGCCATGCTCGGTGCCTCGACCTCGGTGAGCCGATTCCCGTCCCAGAGCAGCAGCAGGTACTGGTTGCCGGTGCCCACCTTCCGCAGGGCCGTGCCGGCGACGTAGCGGCCCGTCGGGTCGATGACGTTCGCGTCGGCACGATAGGTGTCCGTCGGGTACGGCAGAGTGCTGATCTTGCAGGTGTTGAAGGTCGCAGGCCTGGGCGCGGCGGTCGCCGGTGCGGAGACAGCGACGCCGAGAGAGGCGGCCAGCAGTCCGGCGGCGGTGACGCCGGCCAGAGTCCGTCGAGCGGTGTGAGTCATCTCTACTCCCCGTGTGAGCCCGGGTGATCCCGAGCGCCGTTTACTACTTGTGTCACACGCGACCGGGCCGCACGGTTGCAGCGTGTCGGGGAAAATCTGCGACGGAACTAGGGCGCCCACGGTTCGGCAGCGGTGACGACCGGCCCGCCGGTGCGTACCGATTCTTCGATGGCGAGGCTGATCAGATGGTCCTGACACGCCTCGGCCAGGGGGTACGGCGCCGGGCCCTCGTCGCGCGCCCACGCACCGGTGCGGGCGACGATGTCCGCGACCGCGATGTCGTCGTCGGACATTCCACTGCCGACGAACGGATTGCGGTAGACCACGACACCGTCGAAGCTGATGTGCTTCAGGTCGAGCCCCTCCAGGTTCAGGTCGAGCCCGGTCTGACGGCGCACCAGGGACGACTCCACAGGCGTTTCCGGGTCGACGAGGCGGACGACCCGCTCGTCCACCAGCTCGCCGAGAGACCCCCGGACCACCAGCCGGCGTGCGCGCAGCGGATTCCACCACTGGTTGTCGGTGAAGTCGTACAGGCCCATTCGCCCGTCGAAATCGATTGTCGCGAGGGTGGTGGTGAGCTGCTGTGGGGTGCTGTCTGCCCGCCAGCCGGCCGGTGACAGCGGGTCGGCCAGCGGTGCGACGAAGGCGCGCGCACTGACCTCGGCGACGTCGAAGCCGACGCCGAGCAGGCCACGGATCAGGGAGACGGCGTGGTAGAGGTGCGTCGAGGAGAGCTGGACCGAGGTCGGCTCGCCGAGCACCCCGGCGCGGACCAGACCCAGCCGGGCCGCGTGCCCGGGCATCAGCAGGTACTGCTCGGCGACCTGCACCAGACCGCTGCCGCCGACGTCGGTCCAGAGTGACCGCAACCCCGCCAGGTCGGGGGCGGGCGGCGTTTCGGCGAGCACCGGTACGCCGGCCGCGACCAGCTCGCGGGTCACGTCGGGCGTCACGGGCCAGGGCACCGACACGATGACGAAGTCCGGTCGCTCGTGGGCGAGTAGGTCGGCCGTCGTGCGGAAGGTCGGCACGCCCCATTCGGCCGCGACCACGGCACCACGCGATTCGGTACGCGTGACCACCCCGGTCACCCGGAACCGCTCCGGTAGGAGGCGAGCCAGTCGGAGGAAGAACTCGCCCCGCCAGCCGCTGCCGACGATGCCGAACCGGGTCTGGGTCGCCGCTGTCATCTGGGCTCCTCTCGTCGAGACCCGGATGCTAGTCGCCCGACCCTCGACTGCCTGACGGATTGGGGCCACACGGGCGGCTGGTCCCCTTTGTACGGTTTGTCGCACCGGCCGAATATGACCATCAATCCGTGCCGTAATTGACGGACAGTAACCGCCGGGCAACCGCCCGTGCGGCTGTCCTGCTCCAGAGAGGAACGGGGATGCAAGGATCCTGGCGTAAGGCGGCACTCGCGGCCACCCTGTCGATCGTGGGTGTCTCGGCCGGGTTGGCCCTGGCGACACCCGCGCAGGCGCAGATCGTGGAGTCCGGTTCGGTCTCCTTCGGCGGCGACCCCGGCGACTACATCACCGATGGCGGCTCCTACTCGTACTCCACCGACGACGGCGACCAACTCAAGGTGGACGGCCCGCTCGACAACAGCCGTGTGTCGGTCAGCATCAGCGGTTACAACGGCGACCAGTGGTCCCTCACCTTTGACGCACCCGGCAGCGCGGCACTGACTCCGGGCACCTACGAGACAACGAACCGATACCCGTACAACGGGGCCGGCCCCGGCCTCGACCTGTCCGGCAACGGGCGGGGCTGCGAGAACGCGACCGGCACCTTCACGATCATCAACGCGGTATTCGGCTACAAGGGCTACCTGCGGACCTTCGACGCCACCTTCGAGCAGTACTGCAACGGCGCGACGGCGGCTGCTCGCGGCGAGGTGCACATCGCCAACCCGCCGCCGCCCGAGCGGCTGGAGCTCTCCCTCGCCGTGGCGACCGACGGCATCGCCCACCGGGTGAACGGCAACGCGGTTCTACACGGCACAGTGACCTGCAATCAGCCCGTCTCGGTGTCGCTGGACGGCACGGTCACGCAGATCGTCCGGAAGGTGATCGTTCGTGGCAGCTTCTCCACTCAGGTGACCTGCACACCGGGCAGCGCGGTCCCGTGGACGGCGGCGGCCGTCCCGACCGGCACCACCCCGTTCGCCAAGGGCCTGGCCGAGGCCATCACCCGGGCCATCGGTTACGACATTCCCTACGACGAGTACGTCTTCCTGACCGACACCTCGACCGTCAAGCTCACCCGGTCCTGACCCGTCGACGCCTGGCCGCCAGGCACGGCCGAGCGCACCTGATCGCCGGCCGCACCTGGTCGCCGGGCGCGACGGGCCGCCGGGCGGCGACGATGGCCGAGCACGCTTGGTCGCCAGGCGACGACGAGCCCCCCAGGCGCTACGGTGGCCGGGTCCGCGACGGAAGCACGACGAAAGATGTCACAGATGGCTGCCCACCCCGGACACACCGCGCCTCGCCCAGCGGTCACCACGGCGAGCCAGCCACCGTCCTCCTTGGACTACTACCTGGTCCTGCCTCGGCCCGGTGACCCCGACCCGGCCACCGCGGTCGGAGGGCTCGTCGTCGAGGAGTTCACCCGCGAGCACGACCAGGTCAGCACGGGCCTGGACAGCGCGGGCTGGACGCCGGCCACCGGCTGGTGGAGTTCCGCCTCGCTCAGCCGGGGCATCCGCACCGACCCGGCCACGCTGGCACGTGTGGTGCCCACCTCTCGCGCCCAGGCCGAGGGTCACTACCGCAGACTCGGCGGCGGGCAGCTGCCCGACGAGGCGGTGCTTCGCTCGTACTTCCTCGCCCACCAGCCGATCCCGACCGCCGCACCGCTGCGGCTCGGCCCCGACCAACCGCCGGCCGGCTACCGTGAGCGACGCGTCTACCGCGTCCTCTTCGCCAAGGACCTCCACCCAGACCAGGTGACGAGCCTCCGGGCGAGCTGGCGTACGCCGGTCGACGCCACCAGCACATCAGCCGCGAGCGGCCACCTGGAGACGAACGTCGACCGGTTCAGCTGGGAGCTGCGACGGGTCGGCCACACACGTGCCTGGGCTCTCGACGTGATAGTCCTGCTGGGCACCGCCGCCGACGACGTGGTGGGTTCGGCCCTGTCCGACCTGACGAGAGTCCTGCGTCAGCACGGTCTGATACCGGTGACGACCGAGCGCTTCAGCTAGGAGCAGCGGTGACGTCACATTCCGCCTCATGGCGGCGCCAAGACGTCCCCTCCGATGGCTGAGATGGTAAGCGCGCATGGCTGAGCAAATTTCGGCAGGTCAGATTCTGAAGATCGGTATGGCCATTGGTGTGATCCCAGAATCCGCGACGGTGGATCGCAAGGGACATGCTACGTGGTCTTCGGATGAGTTGGCGCTGGTGGCGATGCTGGAGCGACGCCCTGATGGCCGGCTTGGCTGGCACATTTTCGTTGGCGACCTCAAGCTCGGCCCGGCATTGTCCAGCTTTGGCAGCCTGACGGTCGCGATCGATCCCGCGGTAGATGATGCCATCGGTTGGCCGATGACAGACGAAACCGTCGAGCAATTCTTGCGCGGTGGCATCGGGATTGCCCGAGGGTTCGTTGTGGACCGTCTCGATCTCGCACAGCTGCTCGCCTCGGCATTGAACGTGCGACGGGGCAGTCTGACCACCTGGCTTCCCTTGGCCAACTATCCCGCGCGACTCGTCCAAGCACTGATCCTTGCTCGCGACCTGGGAGCGACCGAACTCGAAGTTGAAATCCAGGCAAAGCTAGGGTCCGGGACACTGCTGCTGCCCGGGGGGCAGGAAGTCGATGTTGCGGGCTCGGCGAAGCGCTGGGCGAAGCAGTACGCGGGGGCCCTCGGCCGCGAGATCTTGGTCTAGTGGCCGTCGGTAAGACAGGACTCAAGTTCAGCCCTGCCTCTATCGGTCAGGGTGGCGCTGCTGGATCAGCACTCGAGGATTTCGGAGCAGAAGATCAGGGCCGGGCTCGGTGCCCGACGTCGATGACGGGCTGCACGTGGGCCGCCACGGACAAGCGGACGGCGGACCGCGGCCGGCGCGGGTGCTCGCATTGGCGCCGTCGCCGCCGGAGGCGAGCGCCCTGGTCAGCATGTCCGTGGGCCGGCAACCTGCCACAAGGCACTAACCGGCAATGCGCGGAGCCTGTCGCCGAACGGCAGTGTCGAGGTCCCGGTGTAGAGGACGATGCCGGCGATGAAGTCGTCGCCGAGGCGGTCGGCGAGTCGACGTAATCCGCGGAAATCGTCGGATCCGACGGTTGTGGCTGCCTTGACCTCAATCCCGACCACATGGCCGGATCTGTTTTCGAGCACTGCGTCGACCTCGTACCTACTCTGGTCGCGGTAGTGGGAGAGGTCGGCAGACTGCTCCGACCAGGTGAGCTGGCGGGACAGCTCGGACAAGACAAATGATTCGAGCAATGCGCCGAAAGATGCGCCCGGCCGGAGCAGTGCGCGGGCGTCGGTCGCGATCTCGTTGGCGGCGATGCCCGAGTCGACAAAGATCAGTTTCGGCGCGGCAGTTGAACGGGTGCCAAGATTTCGGGACCAGCCAGGGATCCGCTTGATGAGGAAGATCTCTTCCAGTGCCTGGAAGTATCGTGCGATCGTCGGGCGGCTCAGTCCGAGGGCGGATTCGAGGGCGTTGGCGGCGATGATGGTCGCGGATCTGGCGGCGAGTAGGCGCACCAGCTTGCGCAGCTCGCCCTTGTGCTGAATGTCGGACAGTTGTCGCACATCGCGATCGATGAGCGCTTGGACATACGCGTCAAGGAATCGTTGGCGGCGCCGCGGGTCGACGCGGTTCGTGGCCTCGGGCAGGCCGCCTCGCACGATCCTGGCCGCGTAGTCGGCGCGGGTCACGTCCGACTCGTGTCGCAGTTCGGGGCCGAGCGCGAAGACGGCGTCGACGAATCCGTCCGGCTCGCCGTCGAGTTCGCCTTGTGAGAACGGCCAGAGCTCGACGGTTTCCATCCGGCCGGGCAACGCGTCCGGGGCAGCCACCATGCCGAACAGCCGCGATGAGCCGGTGAGCAGATAGCGGCCGGGACGAACGTCCTCGTCGACGGCCGCCTTGATGGCCAGCAGCAGTTCCGGAGCGCGCTGGATCTCGTCGATCACCAGCAGTTCGGCGGAGTCCACGAAACCAACCGGGTCGGCGATCGCCGCAGCCCGGTCCTGCGCCCGGTCGAGATCGCGGCGCTCGGCGAGCCGGTCGCCCGCGACGATGCGAACCAGGGTGCTCTTGCCTGCTTGGCGTGCTCCGTTGATCAGCACGACGCGGGTGTCAGCGAGTGCTGCGTCGACTTGCGCGGCGGCGTGGCGGGGGATCAAGTGCGGTGTGGGCACGAGTCATGATAACCGGCGGGGTTACGATCTGCGGGCAAGTCTGCTTTCGATCTGCGGCTCGGCGATGTTCGGTTCGCGGGCCTGTGGCGTTCGATATGCGGCGGCACGCCGATCGACGAGGAACATCGCCGGACCGCCACCTGGCTCGGCCGCAATCACTTGCCGCAGTCTTGGTCAACTGGCGGTGAGCACTCTGATTTTGCTGAAGGTCACGAACAAGCCGCCAGCGGCTGTCGTCGGGTGGGTGGTCTCTTGCGGACCCGGTGGCCCGTGCCAGGCAGCAGGACGTACCGAACCGGTTTCGCGGACGCCCAGGTCCGGTTCGGTAATCCGCCAGAGGTTTTTCGCGTGCCGGTGGATCAATGCGCCGCAGATCGGTGCTGGCATCAGCGCCTCTACGCCAGGAGTGCTAGCGGTCAATTTTCCCACAACAACCGGGACGCACTCTGTAGCTGGCAATTACTTCAGCATCCAGCGAACCACATCTTCATCGACGCACAGCGCCCGTCAAAGTGAGGGGCGGGAGCTATGAGCCGCACGGTGACGCACATCGTGGGAGCACTCGACCGCTGCGCAACCTCACGCTTGGGGCCACCGCCTCCGTCGAGCTCAGCCGTTCGGCTCAGGTTCTGCCGCCCCGTGCCGCGGTCTGGGGCCTCCGTCCGGCGGTCAAACGACGGTCAAATGTTCAAGGGCGGGTTCCCCGTCATCCGGAAACCCGCCCTTGACCTGCTGTTTCTTGGTGGAGCTGAGGGGATTTGAACCCCTGACCCCCTCGATGCGAACGAGGTGCGCTACCAGTCTGCGCCACAGCCCCCCACCGGCGAACCGGCTTCGGTCCCACCCGGCTTACACCGGGCGGGCCGGCAGCAAGGCTAACAGGTCGCCGGCCCCCACCGCGAATCCGCCCCCGGTGCGGCGCTCCACCCCACCCGGAGATCCACTCGGGTTCCTGCAAACCGGGGCATCCGGGACGCCCCGACACCCCACTTTCCTGAAACCCGAGTCGATCAAGCCGCCGGCCACCACCCGGCCAAGCCGCCGGCCACCACCCCGGCCACCACCCCGACCAAGACGCAGGCCGGGGCGCAGGCCAAGCCGCCGGCCACGACGCCGGCCAAGACGCCGGCCAAGACGCCGACCACGACCCCGGGGCGCTGGCGGTCAGGCTCCTCGGCCGGCCTCGTAGGGGCGTCCGCGTAGCCCGCCGGACCGTCGGTACGAGACCGAGCCACCGTTGACCGCCGCTGGCAGGTCGCCGGGGCGGTCCAGGCCCATCGCGGCTCGGCGTACCCCCTCGCGTTGGGCCGCCAGGCGGCGCTGCGCCTCTCGGCGGGCCGCGGCGCGGCGGGCCTGTTCCCGGCGCACCTCGGCCTGCCGGGCGGCCAGCCAGGCGGCCTCCCGGGCCCGGGCGCGGCGGCGGCGACGCCCGGCGAGGGCCCGACCGCGCAGGTGGACGACGTAGACGGCCAGGAGCAGGAAGGTGACCGCGAAACCGATCCAGAAACCGGGGCTGGCGAACAGCACGCCGACCAGCTCGACGACGTTGAGCAGCAGCAGAGCGGCGAGCACCCGACGACGCCGGTAGACGGCGGGAGTGTGCTGGCGGCGGGGCGGTGGGCGGCGGCGGGACCGCTTCGATGCGGGTGGCACGGCGCGCAGGCGACCGGAGCGGCGGCTGGCCGGAGGCGCGGAGACCGGTGCGGTCAACGCTCCGGTGGTCGCATCCTCGCTCAGGGTGACGACAAGTGCGCGCGGAGGGTGGACCGGGCTCCGACCAGGCACAGTACGGCGCCGCCGGCGGCGCTGGAGCACCCGCGCCGTCGACTGCGCCCGCTCCGCCACCAACCGCTCGGTGGCGTCGTACCGGCGAACCAACGCCGGGGCCAGGGCGAGCAGGCCGGCGGCGGCGAGGACGGCGAGGAGCACCGAGGTCGGCACCCTCACCCCTCCCGTCACCGAATTCGGAGCAACCGTCGCCCGACCGCAGGATCTTCCACCGATCGCGCCTGGATGCGTGGATCGTCCGGCCGGGGAGCGCTTGCCGCAGCTTGCAGTTACTTGAGGTTACGGCGCGCCGACCAGGATGCCGCCACGCCGCGCCGATCCCGTCCGTGGGACAGCCTCTACCGGGCGTTGGCGCGTACCCGATGCCAGCGGGCCAGCAGGCCACCCTCGGCGGCGATCTCCTCACTCGTCAGCGCGTATCCGATGTGGTCACGCCACGCGCCGTCGATGTGCATGTAGCGCACGTGGTACGACTCCTCGCGGAAGCCCAGCTTTTCCACCACCCGCCGCGACGGGCGATTCTCCGGGCGGATGTTGACCTCCACCCGGTGCAGCCCGCCCGGACCGAACGCGTGGTCCACGGCGAGGGCGAGCGCCGTCGGGATGACACCCTGCCCGGCGACCCGGGCGTCCACCCAGTAGCCGACATAGCCGGAGCAGAGCGCCCGTCGCACGATGCTGCCCACGTTGATGTGCCCGACCAGCCGGTCCCGGTTGGCCTCACGCAGGCAGACCGCGAACGGCATGCCGTCACCCGCTCGGGCCGACCGTCGCTGGTCGCGGTGCACCCAGCGGAACGCGGCGGGTGAGTTCAGCTCGTCCCAGCCGCCGGGCAACGATGACTCCCAGGGCGCCAGCCAGGCCCGGTTGGCCCGCCGGATATCCGACCACGCGGCGGCGTCGGAGCGCCGGTAGGGCCGCAGCAACACCGGGCCGTCGGCCAACTCCACCGGCCAGCCGGGTGACCGCGCGGGTCCGAAGAGACTCACCCGCACAGTCTCCCGCGCGGGACCGTGTCGTGCGCAAGTGGACCCGCGGTGATCCGGCGACCACGCGACGCGGAGGCCGACCGCGGACGGACCGAACGGACCGAACGAACAACCGTCACCGGCGACGGTCGAGCAGCAGGACGTCCACGGTGGAGCCGGCGGCGGCGGTGGTGACCCGCTCACCGAGCACCAGCAGCCCGTTCGCCTCGGCCAGCCCGGAGAGGGTGAAGGGCCCGCCGCTGAGTGGCTGGACCGTGTACCCGCCACCGCGCCGCTCGGCGACGTGCGCCGGTCGGAACTCGCGCAGCCCCGCCGGGGACGACACGGTCTCCAGCAGGTGCGCCCGCACGCTGGGACGGAACACCGGCTCGGCGCCGGCGAGCAGTTGGATGGCGGGACGGGCCAGCACCTCGAACCCGATCAGCGCGGCGCCCGGGTCGCCGGGCAGGCAGACCACCGGCACCTCCTCGGCGCCGACCGTGCCGAACCCGAGCGCGGTGCCGGGGTAGAGCGCCACGTCGGTGAACGTGACCGGCCCGGCCCGGCCGCCCTCGCGGCGGGACAGGATGCGGCGCACCATGTCGCCGGGGCCGGTGCCGGTGCCCCCGGTGGTGAGGATGAGGTCGGCGCGCAGGGTCTGGTCCTCCAGCAGGCCGCGCAGCCCCTCCGGGTCGTCGTCGCAGATGCCCACCCGGTACGCCAGTGCGCCCACCTCGGCCGCGGCGGCGGTCAGCGCGTGCGAGTTCGCGTCGACGACCTGCCCGGGTTGACTGCCCCGACCCACGTCGACGAGTTCGTCACCGGTGGCCACGATGACCACCCGCGGACTGGGCCGGACCACCACGTGCCCGATGCCGGTGGCGGCGAAGACCGCGACCAGGGCCGGGGACACGTACGTGCCGGCCCGCGCGAGCAGGGTGCCGGCGGGCAGTTCCTCGCCGGCGCGGCGCACGCCGTACCCCCGTTTGGGGGTGCGGAAGATCTCCACCGCGGCCATGCCCTGGTCGGTCCACTCCACCGGGACCACGACGTCGGCGGCCACCGGCAGCGGTGCCCCGGCGGCCACCGAGAAGCACGAGCCCGGGGTGAGCCGCACCGGCCGCCAGCTCGCCGCCCCGAGATCGCCGACCACGTTGAGCCGGATGGTCCGGCCACCGCGCGTGCCGGAGGGGGCCGGGACGTAGCTCGGGCCCCGGCCCCCTCCGGAAATGTCCTCCCAGCGTGCCGCGTAGCCGTCCACGGCCGCCTGGTCGAAGGCCGGGAAGGCGTGCGGCGCGACGACGTCCTCGGCGAGGACGTTGCCGTGCGCCTGGGTGAGCTCGAGGTCGAGTGGCGGCAGCGCACGCAACCTGCGCAGCACGCTGCCCAGGTACTCGGCGAGCGGCGTCAACTCGTTCGCGGCCGCCTCGGCGTCGGCCGTCGCGGTCATGTACCAGATCCGCCTGCCGCGTCGGCCTTGACGAAGTCGGCCAGCCAGGACCGGAACTCGGTGCCCAGATCCTCGCGCTCGGCGGCGATCTGCACCACCGTCTGGAGGTAGCCCAGCGGCATGCCGGTGTCGTAGCGGGTGCCCCGGTAGACGATCGCGTGCACCGGAGTGCCCTCGGTGCGCAGCAACTCCATCGCGTCGGTCAGCTGGATCTCGCCGCCGCTGCCCGGCTTGGTCCGCCGGATCGCGTCGAAGATCTTGCCGGGCAGTACGTAACGGCCGAGCACCGCGAGGTTGCTCGGGGCGTCCTCCGGCTGCGGCTTCTCCACCATCCCGGTCACCTTGACGACCTCACCGATGTCGGTCAGCTCCGCCTCGGCGGGCTCGACGGAGGCGATGCCGTACCGCTTGGTCTCGGCCGGGTCGACCTCGAAGAACGCGAGCACCACACCGCCGGTGCGGGCCTGCAGCTCCAGCATCGCCGGCAGCAGCGGCTCCGACGGCTTGACGAACTCGTCGCCGAGCAGCACCGCGAAGGGCTGGTCGCCGACGTGGGACTCGGCGTACCCGATGGCGTGGCCGAGCCCGAGCTGCTCGGGCTGCCGCACGGTGTAGATCTCCGCCAGCTCGCTGGGCCGACGCACCGCGGCCAGCCGCTCGGTGTCGCCCTTCTCCTCCAGCCTGGTCTCCAGGTCGGGGCGACGGTCGAAGTGGTCCACCATCGACGTCTTACCCCGACCGGTGATCAGCAACACGTCACCGATGCCGGCCTGGGTGGCCTCCTCGACGATGTACTGCAGAACCGGCCGGTCCACCACCGGCAGCAGCTCCTTGGGCACCGCCTTGGTGGCCGGCAGGAACCGGGTGGCCAGTCCGGCGGCCGGGATGACGGCCTTGACCGCCAGGGGACGGCCGGTCGCGGCGGCCGTCGATGAGGGGTTCGCTGAGTGCTCCGACATGCCGCGAGACTATCGGCCACGGCTCTGCCGCGGCGGGTGTGGCCCAGAAGACGCGCCGCCACCCGGCCCCGGCCGCGCCGCGTCCGGCCCGGTTCGGGCCGCATCCGCGTCGATGTCCGCCGGGTCGTCGGCCGAGTCGGGCCAGGCGTGCCCGGGCGACCCCTCCGGTACGCCCACCGCCGGCTCCGACCGGGCGGGCCCGCCCGGCTCCCGGTTGACAGGCCCGGGCTGGCCGGCGCGCGGCAGCCCGTCGGGCGGGCTCACGGCCCCCGCGAGCACCGGTATCTCCCGCGTCGCCGCCTCCGGGCGCACCTCGGCGACCCGGTACGTGTCGCGGCCGGCGGCCTTGGCCGCGTAGAGCGCGTCGTCGGCGGCCTCCAGCACCTCCCGCCCGGTGCTGCCGTTGTCCGGGTAGACGGCGATGCCCACCGACACCGTCACCAGCACCGGCCCGGCGTACGCCTCGACGGCGATCGGCGTCTCGCGGACCGCCGCGCCGAGCCGCTCGGCCACGATCGCCGCACCTCGCGCGTCGGTCTCCGGTAGCAGCAGCACGAACTCCTCACCGCCCTGCCGGAAGGCCAGGTCGACCTCACGGATCTCGCCGCGTACCCGCCTGGCGAACTCGGCGAGCACGGTGTCCCCCGCGGCGTGCCCGTAGGTGTCGTTGACGTCCTTGAACCGGTCGAGGTCCAGCGCGAGGACGCTGAGCATCCGCCCGAAGCGGCTGGCCCGTTCCACCTCCCGGCGGATCGACTCGCGCAGGTAGCGGTAGTTCCACAGCCCGGTGAGCGGGTCGGTGAGGGAGAGCCGTTGGGCCTCCTCGTGCACCCGGACGTTGTCGACCGCCACCGCCGCGTGGCCGGCGAAGGTACGCAGGGTGACCAGGTCGTCGTCGTCGAACTCGTCGGCGCCCAACCGGTCGTACAGGGCCAGCACCCCGAGCGCCGCCGCCACACCGGTCTCGTCGGCGGCGCATCCGCCGAGGGCGGCCGCGACAGCTCCCGGGGCCGCGAACGGAACCGCCACGTACGTGCGGCAGCGTGGCTCGACCGACGGGGCGTCGGTCGGCTCCGCCCTGCCCCGCTGCGGTTCCCCGGTGGCGGCGACGGCGCCGACCACGCCGACGCCCACCGGCACCCGGAGCGTCGGCGACCCGTCCGCGTCCACCTCCGGCCAGCGCCCCTCCAACCCCTCGGTGCACTGTGCGACGAGCACCCCGCCGGTCTCCACCAGCAGCACCGCGCCGGCACGCGCGCCGGTGGCGCCGATGGCGCTGCGCAGGATCACCCGCAGGATGCGTTGCAGGTCGTGCGTGCTGGCCAGGGTGTCGCCGAGCACCGCGAGGTGACCGCGGAGCTGGTCGCGGTTGCTGGTCAGCGCCGCGACGTAGGAGCCGGTCTCCCGGGTCATCCGGTTGAACGCGGCGGCCAGCCGGCCCAGCTCGTCGCGGCTGCGCACCGGCACGCGGGCGGTCAGGTCGCCGTGGGCCACCCGGTCGACCGCGCCGGCCAACTCCATCAGCGGCCGGGTGGTCACCCGGGCCAGCCGCCAGGCGGTCAGCACGGCGAGCAACGCGGCCACCACGACCACCCCGATCAGCGTGACGTACAGCCCCGGCGGTCGCTCGCTGGGCACGGAGACCACCAGGGGCAGCGGCTGCGCGTCCGACGGCCCGATCCGGCGCACGTACCGGCCCTGGCTGGTCTCGGTCACCCGCTCGCCGTCGGCGGTGCTGGCGGCGGCCAGCACCGCGTCGCGTACCTCGCGGGACTCGGTCGTGTGGGTGACCCGCGCGGCGCTCGCTCCGCTGTCGAGCAGGGTGACCGCCACCCCGGTCACCGCCGCCAGCCGGGCCACGAAGGCCGGGTCGACGAGCTGCGCGGCGGTCACCGTGCCCAGCAGCGCGCCGGCGCGGTCGCGGAGGTCGACGTGGGCGGCCAGCGCGCGGACCGGACTTGTCGCGTCCGTGGTCGGGCCGGAGCAGTCCCGCCACGGGGTCGACGGCGCGCCTGGCGAAACGTAGCTGACCTGGCCGGCCACGTCGGTGATCAGCACCGCGGTCACCAGGCCCCGGCCGACCAGTTGCGCGGCGGCGACGGCCGGATCGGTGGTGAGGGCCACCACGTCCGCGGCGGCCCGGAGCTGCTGGCAGAGCGCGTCGACCGAGGTCCGCACGGTGGACGCCGCCACCGCCAGGCGCTCGGTGGAGCGGCTGCGGTCGACGGCGGTGACGGTGGAGGCGACGAAGAGCGCGCCGAGCAGGACCGGGCCGAGCACCACCACGAGGAAGGCTGCCGTCAACCGCCCGCGTAGCGTCACTCGGTCCCCCCGGAAGTTCCGCCTCCGTTGCTTGCGATGCTGACACAGTGCAACCGTGGGAGAGGCGTTGCGTCAGGAGTGTTGCGTGGCGGAATTTTCTGATGAAGCGGAAGTGACACGTGCGGCGAAGCGGGACGCCCGGGTCGAGCTGCTCGCCCGCCGCCGGTCGCTGAGCGGTCCGGCCCGGGCCGTCGCCGCCGGGCGCGTGCAGGCCGAGCTGGTCACGCTGGTACGCCGGCTGCGCCCGCGCCGGCTGACGGCGTACGTGCCGGTCGGCTCCGAACCGGGTGGCGCGGACCTGCCGGAGGTGCTGCGGGCGGCACTTCCCGCCGACGCCGAGTTGCTGCTTCCGGTG
Source organism: Micromonospora sp. NPDC049101 (assembly GCF_040648675.1). Classification (NCBI taxonomy): domain Bacteria; kingdom Bacillati; phylum Actinomycetota; class Actinomycetes; order Micromonosporales; family Micromonosporaceae; genus Micromonospora; species Micromonospora sp. NPDC049101. Next base: position 57,692 of record NZ_JBEZED010000024.1, read on the forward strand.
CTCCTCGACGACCTGGATCTGGACTGGGCGGCCTATACCGGGCCGGGGGCCTTGATCGCCGCGGGTCGGGGTATCCGGGAGCCGTCCGGGGCCCGCCTCGGGGTGGCCGCCGTGGCGGAGGCGGAGCTGGTGGTCGTACCGGCTCTCGCGGTCGACCGTCTCGGCCGGCGACTCGGGCGCGGCGGCGGCTCGTACGACCGGGCACTCGCCCGGGTGCCCGAGGCGACGCTGACGGTGGTGCCCCTGCACGACGGGGAACTGGTCGAGGCGCTGCCGGCGGAACCGCACGACAGTCGTGTCCGCGCGGTCGTCACCCCCGCCGACGGGGTGCGTACGCTTGACGCCGGCCCGGGTGCCCCGCACGGTGTCGCGCCCCACACGTCCGCTGGACGAACCCGGGGCGAATGACGCACCATTGGCACTCGAATACATCGAGTGCCAACTGGCTGAGCCCAGATCCGGAGGAGAACGTGCCCACGTACCAGTACGCCTGCACCACGTGCGGTCACCAGCTCGAGGCGGTGCAGTCCTTCTCTGACGAGCCGCTGACCGAGTGCCCGGCGTGTCAGGGGCGGCTGCGCAAGGTCTTCAACTCGGTCGGCATCGTCTTCAAGGGCTCGGGCTTCTACCGCACCGACTCGCGGGCGACCGCCGGCGGCGCGACCAGCAAGCCGGCGAAGTCCGAGTCGTCGTCCTCGGGTGGCGACTCCGGGTCGTCGGGTTCGTCCTCGTCGTCGGGTTCGTCGTCGTCGGGATCGTCCTCGTCCGGGTCGTCCTCGGGCTCGTCGTCCGGGTCGTCCTCGTCGGGGTCGTCCTCGTCCGGCGGGTCGAGCGGCGGCAAGGCACCGGCGGCCAGTTCCGCGTCCTGACCCGCCCGCCCCGCCTCGGTCGGCAGCAAGACCTTGATCGACTCGGTTTCACGGAAATCGGCCTGTCCGCGCCCGACCGGACCTTGATCAACTCGGGTTCATGAAAGTCGCGCTATCCACGCCGGGCGGACACCCCGGTTTCCGTGAAGCCGAGTTGATCAGCGGCGCGGCGGGCAGCAGCGCGGAAGGCCGGGCGGGCAAGCACCGCGGCAGGCGCGGCGGGCAGCAGCGCGGAAGGCCGGGCGGGCAAGCACCGCGGCGGGCAGCGGGCTGGTCGAGCCGCCCCGGGTCACCTCGCGGATCCTGCCGGAACGCCGGGCCGACCTGCGCACCGCTGCCGACCCGACCAAGGGGCGAGCGGTCAGCCCCAGTGCGGAGGGCGTTCGGCGAGCAGCCAGTCGTCGTTGCCGTCCACCCGCTCGCCCCAGCCCCGGTCGGTGTCGTCGGAGGTCTGCTCGGGCAGCACCACGAGGTCTTCGCTCAGATCGACGGTGCGGTCGTCGTCGCCGCGCGCGGCCGGGGTGCCGGGGTCCATGGTGCTCACGAGCGGCAAGACTAGCGCAGCGGACCGTCGCCGACGGTGGCACGCCGTGCAGAAACGGACGGGCCGCCGGCCGCGTTGGTAGCGTCGGACGGCGTGACGACCCCCAGCGGTGGCAGCAACCCGGACGACTACTGGCGACGGCCCGGCACCGGTGACGACGCGGTGGCCGACCAGCCCCCCGCCCCGTCCACCAACCCCCCTGCGAGCGGGTATGCCGGCCCGCCGCCGAGTGTGCCGCCGCCCAGCGGTTGGCGACCACCCGTACACCTGCGGCCGGCACCGCCGCGACGGCTGCCGCCGCAGGACATGGCCGACCTGGACGTGGCTGAGCAGCGCTCGCAGCGGGTCACCTACGGCTTCGGTGTGGCGGCCGGCGTGGTGCTGGTGGTCGTGGTCTGCCTGCTCTGCTCGCGGATCATCTTCTGAGTCACGCCCTGCCCGCCGGTCAGAGGGTGGTGCCCCAGACGGCCTCGGCGCCGCTGTGGCCGGTCAGGTAGACGTAGACCAGGGCGGCGATGGACAGCGCCACGACCGCCACCGCCAGCACGGGGGTGACGAGCGCCGGCAGTTGCGGCACCCGGGGGTGCCCACTTGTCGCCACCAGCAGGAGGATGGCCACGATCCCGAGCGGCACCACGATGCGGAACAGGATGTCGCCGTAGCGGGAGTGCTCGAAGATCTGGTCGAGGATCTGCCCCTGGAAACCCCGGGCGACAAGCGCGTCGGTGAACGCCTCACCCGACTTGACGGCCACGAAGGCGGTCACCGGCGCGGCCACGGCGAGGAGGCCCAGGGCCCAGTCCAGCCGGTGCCGCCACCGCGGCAGCCCCACGTACGCGATGGCCAGCGCCGCCAGCAGCGGCACGAACACGACAACCGCGTGGACCACCATCACGTGCGCCGGTAGACCCAGGATCTCCTCGAACATCGAACCCCTCCAGGTGGATCATGGTCAGGAGAGGGTCAGCGTACGGTCCGCCGGCCGCCCCCAGGCTCTCGACCGGTCACACGCGCGCGGCGTCGATCGGGTTCATCCTTGGAGGGCCGCGCCCCTGACCTTCGTGGCTGTGTCGGTGAGCACCCGAGCCGGGCGACGGTTGTCGATGCTGGTCGCGCGTGCTGTCATTGGCGAATGTCCGCCGAGGAGCTGCTGCGATCGAAGGGCCTGCGTGTCACGCGGCCACGCCTCGCGGTGCTCGACGTGCTTGCCGGCGGGGGCCACCTGGAGGTCGACGAGATCAGCCGGCGCGTCCGGGAACGCCTCGACTCGGTCTCCACCCAGGCGGTGTACGACGTGCTGGGTGCCCTGTCCCGGGCCGGGCTGTCCCGCCGGATCGAGCCGGCCGGCGGTCCCGCCCGTTATGAGGCACGCGTCGGCGACAACCACCATCACGTGGTCTGCCGGAGCTGCGGCGAGATCGCCGACATCGACTGCGCGGTGGGCAGCGCGCCCTGTCTGGAGCCGAACGTGTCGCACGGGTTCGAGGTGGACGAGGCGGAAGTGACCTTCTGGGGTCTCTGCCCGGGCTGCCGGGCGCGCCGCTCCGCCGACGTGTGAGCCGACGACTGAGCCGACGGCATCGACGGGACGTGCCCGGCGGGGTCGGCCCGCGCGTGGCACTCTTGGGCGGTGGACTCCGATGACCTCGGCCTCTTCGGTCCGGGTTCGGTCACGTGGAAGGTGCACGAGGAGCCGATCCTGATCGTCGCCGGCCTGCGCTCGCTCTACCTGCAGGCGTTGCATCCCCGGGCGATGGCCGGGGTCGCGCAGAACAGCAACTACCGCACCGACGCCTGGGGTCGCCTGGTCCGCACCTCGACCTACGTCGCGACCACCATCTACGGGACCACCGCCGAGGCGGAGGCGGCCGGCGCCCGACTGCGTCGACTGCACGACCGGTTGCGGGCCACCGACCCGTTCAGCGGTGCGGAGTTTCGGATCGACGAACCGGACCTGCTGCGTTGGGTGCACGTCACCGAGGTCGAGTCGTTCCTCAGCACCGCCCGGCGGGCCGGGCTGCCGCTCACCGACGACGAGGTGGACGGCTACTACACCGAGCAGCGCCGCGCGGCCGCCCTGGTCGGTCTGGACCCGGCCACCGTGCCCGGCACCGCGGCCGAGGTCGCGGACTACTACGAGGCGGTACGCCCGCAGTTGCGGATGACCAGGGAGGCCGCCGAGACGGCGCTCTTCCTCACCGCCCCGCCGCTGCCGTGGAAGCTCAGCCTGCCGGCCCGGTTGGGGCTCACCCTCGGTCCGCCGCGCTGGGCGTACCTGGGCATCGCCGGCACCGCCTTCGCGCTGCTGCCGGCCTGGGCGCGCCGAATGTACGGCGGGCTCGGTCTGCCCACCACTGCGATGTCGGCGGACCTGACGGTGCGCGCACTGCGGCTCGCGTTCGCTGCCGTGCCCCGTCGCTATCTGGAGGGGCCGTTGATCCAGGCCGCCAAGGAGCGGGCCGCCCGCCACGCCGCCACCCCGCTGGCCGGCTGACCCGACCTCGGCGGTCGGAGGTCAACCGTCGGCGGGCCGGTCCATGGCCGCCCACGGCTCCTTGCCCGGCACCTGCGCGCCGGTCGGGCAGTGCCGCCGGAAGTCGCACCAGCCACAGCGGGGGCCGGGTGCCACCGGGAACGCCTCGTCCGCGTCGGCACCGTCCGCGACCGCCCGTTCGGCGGCCATGATGTCGCGGGCCGTCTCCTCCGCGCGGGTCAACTGCCGGGCCAGCGACTCGACGGTGTGCTCGTGGCCGGCGATCGTGCCGGTCGGCAGGTGGTGCAGCTCCACCCGACGGCACGGCTTGCGGAACACCCGCTCGGCCGCGTACGCGTAGAGCGCCAACGCCTGCGAACCCCGGGCGTCGTCCGCGTCCAGACCGGTGCGACCGGTCTTGTAGTCGACGATGACCAGCTCGGGCCCTTCTGGCCCGGGCCGTGAGTCGATCCGGTCGGCTCGACCGTTGAACGCCAGCACGGCGGTCTTGACCGCCACCACCCGCTCCACGCCGAGCGGGTCGGCATCCGGCTCCAGGGTTTCGACGTAGCCCTCCAACCAGCCCAACGCCCGCCGGTAGGCGGCCCGCTCCTGCTCGTCGTCGCGGTAACCCTCGCGGACCCAGGTGCCCTTGAGCAGGGTGGCCAACGCTTCGGGACGGCGCCGGTCGGCGGGCAGCGCATACCAGTTTTTCAGGGCGGTGTGCACGCTGGCACCGAGTGAGTTGTGCGCCCACGGCGGGCCCTTGGGCGGGGCCGGTCGGTCGACGTAGGAGTAGCGGTAGCGGCGTGGGCAGTCCGCGTACGCGCCGAGTTTGCTCGGTGTGCAGACGAAGAGGCGCTCCGGCATGCCCTCGAAGCCAAGCTGCTCGGCGCCGCCGGCGCGCTGTCGGGGAGCCCGGCCACCGGCCGCCGGCCGTCCCGCTGAGGAGGATCGTCGCACGCCTGCGATCCTGCCACCCACCCCCGACACCGTGCGGGAGCCGGTCAGGTCATGTTCACGTACTGGGTGACGAAGGCGAACACCGCGTCGGCGATGAGCTGTACGGCGATGGCCGCCAGCAGCAGGCCGGCGATCCTGGTGAGCACCTCGATCCCGCCCGGGCGGAGGATCTTCACGATGCCGCCGGAGAAGCGGAGGACGATCCAGACCGCGAGCATCACGGCGAGGATCGCCACGGCGATGGCCGTGAAGTCGGCGAACCCGTCGGCCTGCTGGACGAAGAGCATGGTCGCCACGATGGCGCCCGGGCCGGCCAGCAGTGGGGTGCCCAGTGGCACCAGGGCGATGTTCGAGGTGGCCTCCGAGCTCGGACCGTCGGTCTTGCCGGTGAGCAGTTCCAGTGCGACGAGCACGAGCAGCAGCCCACCGGCCGCCTGCAACGCCGGCAGGTCCACGTGCAGGTAGTCCAGCAGGGTCTGCCCCGCCACCGCGAAGACCACGATCACGCCCAACGCCAGCGTGACGGCCTGCCAGGCGGCCCGGTTACGGTCGCGGGCCGGCAGCGGGCCGGTCAGCGCCAGGAAGATCGGCATCATGCCCGGCGGGTCGGTGATCACCAGCAGAGTCACGAAGACCTCGCCGAACAGCTTCAGATCCACGTGATCAACCTAGCCGCGCCGCAGTGGGCAAAATACCCGGATCACCCCGAAGCGACCTCGGTCACCCCGGCGGCGACGATGCGCTCGTACGCATCGGCGCCCGTCGTGAACGCGCCGAGCTGGACGGTCTTGTGAGTGCCGTGAAAATCCGACGAGCCGGTGACGAACAGGCCCAGCTCGGCGGCGAGCGCCCGGACGTGCTCCCGTTCGGCCGGGCTGTGGTCCTCGTGGTCGGCCTCAAGTCCGGCCAGCCCCGCGGCGGCCAGCTCGGCGATCAACTCGTCGGGCACCACCCGACCGCGCCGGGTGGCCCGGGGATGGGCGAAGACCGGCACGCCGCCGGCCGACCGGACCAGGTGGATCGCCCGGAACACGTCGATGTCGTCCTTGGGCAGCCGATAGCGTTCGCCCAGCCAGTCCGGACCGAATGCCTCCCGGGTGCTGCCGACCAGGCCGGCCCGGATCAACGCCTGCGCGATGTGCGGACGGCCCACGGTGCCGCCGCCGGCACCCGCCAGGATGTCCGGCCAGCTCACGTCGATGCCGTCGGCGCGCAGCAGCGCGACGATCCGCTCACCGCGCTCCTCCCGGGCGGCCCGCACCCGGCCCAGCTCGGCCACCAACTCCGGGTGCTCCGGGTCGAACAGGTACGCGAGCAGGTGCAGCGGCACCGCCGGCCGGGTGCCGGACCAACGGCAGGACAGCTCCGCGCCCCGGACCAGGCGCAGCCCCGGCGGTAGCGCGTCCACGGCCGGCGCCCAGCCGGCGGTGGTGTCGTGGTCGGTGATCGCGAGCACGTCCAGCCCCGCCGTGGCGGCAGCGCGTACCAGGTCAGCCGGGGGCAGCGTGCCGTCGCTGGCCGTCGAGTGGGCGTGCAGGTCGATACGCGGGGCGGAGCCGGTACGCGAGGTCACCGCCCGACGCTACCGAGGAACAACCGAGCCCGGCTCACGGAGGCCACCTCGACCGCGCGGATCAGAAGTCGGCCACCAGGACCGGCTGGTCCCCGGCCGACACACCGGGCACGGCGGCGGGGCTGGCGGGTGTTCCGGCCCGCGCCTGGCCGACGTCGACCCGGACCAGCGCGCCGGAACCATCGAGGTAGGAGGCGTGGGACTCGTCGCTCCAGACGATCGCGCCGGTCATCGGCGGCCCGGCCGGGACGGCTGACGTGTTCGGCCCGAGCCGCCGCAGGTCGACAAGCAGCGCCCGGGTGGCCTCGCCGACCCGCCCGTTCACCAGCAGCCACCGCCCGTCGGCGGAGACCGCGCCGACGCCGTCCTGGCTGAGGTCCGGCCCGCAGCCGGTCTGGACCGGGTTCAGCTGACGTGTCGGGTCGAGCAGGGCCAGGCAGGACCGGCCCGGGGCGACCGTGGAGATCTGCCCGACGAGCCGCCCGTCGGGCAGCCGGCCGTAGAAGTTGAGGCTTTCCTGGTCGACGGCCTCGGTCAACTGCCCCACGCCGGGCCGCCACAGGGTGTGGCCGGCCTCCGCCGGGTCGGGTCGGACCAGCACGCTGTCGCCGACGAACCGGACGGGCACCGCCCCGGCGGGCACCGGGGTGCGCGCCGCCCCGATGAGCTGATTGCCGACCACGCCCGCCACCAACAGGTCGCTACCGTCCCGCCAGGCGACCTGGCCGCTGTCCGCCGCCAGGACGATCGGACCGGCTCCGGCCAGCAGTACCTGCACGAGACCGTCGCCCTGCACCGTCCAGAGGGAGCGGCCGGCGGCGGTCGGCGTGCCGACCACCAGCCAACCGTTGCCACCGGGCAGGAGCTGGGCGCGTTCGGCCGGCCCGACGTCGTGCAGCACCAGCCGTCGACCGTCGGCGCTGACAAGCGTCTCGCTCCCGAGCAGACCCGCCGACGGCCCGGGTGCGGGATCGGTGCCGGGCACACTGGCCGTCGGGATGGGCCGGCTGGACGGATCCGGGTCACCGATCACCACGATGGGTGTCCCGTCGCGCCCGGTCTCGGCACCGAGCCGCGCCATGCCGGCGCTGAGCAGGACGGTGACGACCGCCGCGACGGCGACACCAGCCGCGGTACGCCGACGCCGGATCCGGTTCGCCCGGCGGATGGCCTGGCCCGCCGGGTCGACGCCCAGGGGGCGGGCAAGGGCGACCTGGTGCGAGAGGGTCTCCCGCACCGCATCTTCCAGCTCGTCCGGCCGCACCTGGTAAGAACGCCGCGGCCCGTCCGTCAGGTTGTCGGACTCGCCGGGAAAAACGCTCACTGCGGCTCCCCGGAGCCCGTGCCGACGGGCACGGCCGCCGGGGCGGAGGGGAGCACGACCTGCGGACCGATCGGCTGCGGCGCGGCCGGACGGGGCGCGGGTCGGTCGACCGCCTGCCGGGCTGTCGGCGTGGCGGCGGCACCGGCGGCCGGAACCCGACCGCTCGGGGCAGCCGAGCCACCGGACCGGGTGGCGCCGGCTGCCGACCGACCGGCACCGGCTGACGCCGCCCGAGGGGCGTTACCGGCGGTGGCCGACCGACCGGCGGCACCGGCGGTGGCCGACCGACCGGCGCTGCCGGCGGTGGCGGTCAGGTCCGGTGCGTCGGCGCCCATCCGACGGCGCAGCGTGGCCAACGCTCGGGACGCCTGGCTCTTCACCGTGCCCGGGGAGATGTCCAGCATCGCGGCGGTCTGCGCCTCCGACATGTCCTCGTAGTAGCGGAGCACCAGCACCGCCCGCTGCCGTTGGGGCAACAGCCGGAGATGCCGCCAGAGCAGATCCCGGTCGAGTTGCTGCGAGATCTCGTCGACGCCGGCCCGCTCCGGCAGCACCTCGGTGGGGCGTTCACCGTGCCAGCGTCGGCGCCACCAACTCGTCGATGTGTTGACCATCACACGTCGGGCGTACGGCTCGACGGCCTCGATCCCCCCGAGCCGCTTCCACGCCAGGTAGGTCTTGGTCAGTGCCGTCTGGAGCAGATCCTCGGCCGTGGCCCAGTCGCCGGTGAGCAGATAGGCGGTGCGCAGGAGCGCGGCGGAGCGGGCCGCGACGAACTCGCGGAACTGCTCCTCCAACGAGTCCCTGCTCGCCACCGCCCACCTCCACACCCCAGCCGTCCTGGCAGAGTGCCACGTCAGAGGCGGTCTGGTCCATGACGAAAGGTGCGCACTTGCTCCGATGTTCGGTCGAAAACCTTCACGCCCCGTCGTCGGCCTTGGCCTCGTCGGCCTCCTTGCCGAGCCGGGCCTCGACCGCCTGCGGCTCGTACATCTCCTCGACCACACGCAGGTAGAGCTCGTTCGGATTGGGCAGATTCTTGATCTCGCGGAGCGCCTGCTCCTGACCGGCGGACTCCAGCACGAAGGTGCCGTAGTTGAGCGCGCGACCAGTCGGCGTCTGCTCATACTTCATGTCGGTGACCCGGACCAGCGGCATCATCGCCACCTTGCGGGTGACGATGCCGTTGACCACCATGACCCGCTTGTTGGTCAGGATGAAACGGTCATACCACCAGTCGGCGACCTTCCACGCCACCCAGCCCATCACCCCGAACCAGAGCAGCACGGCGATGGTGGTCAGCGCGCCGACGTCGTTGCCGGCGAGGAAGCCGGAGAGATAGCCGAGCACGAAGGTCGCCGCGACGCCGATGAGCAGCGGGTTGGTGAGGTGGATCCAGTGCCGCTTCCACTCACCCCGGTAGCGCTCGGTGGGGAAGAGGTAGCGGGCGACGAGCGAGCTGGGCTCGTCTTCCAGGGGCAGCACCCGCCGTGGAGTCGCACCTGTCGCGTCGGCGCGCAACCCGGCCAGCTCGTCCTCGGAGATCTGCGGCTGCTGGTAGCCGGCCTCCGGATCACGAACCCACGCTCGACCCGACCGGCCCTGGCCGGCATAGCCGGGCCCGTCGCCATAGCCGACGTCGTCCGAAAGGGACGGACCGTCGGACAGGCCGGGACCGGCCCCGTAACCCGGGCCGTCATCAGGCCCGATCCGCGGGATCGGCTCGGTGTCGCGCTCGCGACGCTCCCGGTCGGGGTCGTCCGGGTCGAAGGGTGGTCCGGAGGGGCTGCCCATCGGCGGTTAAGCGACGAGGCTGGTGAAGAAGTCGCCGAACCCTTGAGCAATATCCATGATCCCGCCGCCGAGCGACTTGAACACGTCTGCCGCAGAGTTTGGCCGGTAGGCGACGAAGAAGATCAAGAATGCAACTCCGGCCCAGGTGAGGACCTTCTTGACCATGGCGGGCCATCCTCTCGCGCGGCGCCGGGTCCCATTACCGCAGCGGCACCCAGAGTATCAGTGTGGTGTCGTACAGTGAATATCTGCGTCCGTTCTCCGTCAATCCGGATGGGTTGTCAAGCCCTACCGGGTAAGTACGGGGACGGTGCGCCGTACACGAGCTCGGGCGGAGTCCACTCGGTCAGGTCGTGTAACACGACATCTTCCGCGAGCAGATGACCCGCACTCGCCGGCCAGGCTATCGCATGGAGCCACATTCCCCGAGCCTCGCCGGCGTACGCGCTTCGATCTGTCGGAGAATTCACCAACCACAGTGGAGTAGGGTGCCCGCCGACCCTGATCCTGGCCTGGCCCACATGGTCGGGGTGACCCGGCCCCGGGTCGGTCAACGCGCCGGCCAACTCCGGCCCCGGATCCGGGCCGGCCAGTCCGGCGAGCCGGGTGCCCAGGCCGACGCCCGGCTCCTCGGCCACGAAGACCAGATCGGCCGGGCCGCCGCCGAGTGGCGCCGGGCCCGCGCAGGCCACCGCGGTCGCCCGCACACCAGTCCGCTCGTCCCCGGCGTACGCCACACCGGTGAGAGTCCAGCCGGTGGGCAGCGGCCACGGGCACCACAACGGTGTCACCGGCGGATCCGCGGCGGTGGTGATCCGTTCCACCACGCTCGCCACGATCTCCGCTCCGATGTGCTCGGGCACGTGCAGCGGCGGCACCGGGCCGCACCGCAGACACCTCGAGTCGGTGTGCATCAGATCCGGCGCCCGGACCGGGCCCCCGCATCTCGGACAACTCACCGCGACACTCACAACTCCACCGTCACCCCGCAGCGCCGGCACGTCAAGCCGGAACGTCCGATTCGGTCGCTGGGGCGAGGGTCAGTCCGGCGGCGCGCCGGCGTGCGCACGGATCCAGGCGTGCATGGCGATGCCGCTGGCCACGCCCGCGTTGATCGACCTCGTCGAGCCGTACTGGGCGATGGAGTAGAGCCTGTCGCACGCGGCCCGGGCGGGCGCGGAGAGACCGGGCCCCTCCTGGCCGAACAGCAGCACACAGTCCCGGGGCAGGGTGCCGGTTTCCAGCGGGCGCGACCCCGGCAGGTTGTCGATGCCGAACACCGGCAGCCGGCGCTCCCCCGCCCAGGCCACGAACTCCTCGATCGTCTCGTGGTGCCGCACGTGCTGGTAGCGATCGGTCACCATGGCGCCGCGCCGGTTCCACCGACGCCGCCCGACGATGTGCACCTCGGCGGCGTTGAACGCGTTGGCGTTGCGGACCACCGTGCCGATGTTGAAGTCGTGCTGCCAGTTCTCGATCGCGACGTGGAAGCCGTGCCGGTGCCGGTCCAGGTCGGCGACTATCGCCTCGTGCCGCCAGTAGCGGTAGCGGTCGACGACGTTGCGCCGGTCCCCCTCCGCCAGCAACTGCGGGTCGTACCGTGGGTCGTCCGGTGGGTCCCCCGGCCAGGGGCCCACACCCACCTCAGGCTGGTCGTCGGTCACGGTCATCAGAGGGTACGGACCGGGCCGGGGCGCGGTGCGACGGCCCGCCGGATCAGCCCAGCCCGAGCGCCGCACCGAGGTGGTCCAGGAAGCGCCGGTCCGCCGGGGTGGTGGGTTGGTCCTCCCGGCGCTCGCCGGGGCCGGGCACCGCCCGGCAGACCCGGGCCGCGACCGACTGCACCCACTGGCGGTACGCGGCCGAGTCCGCCGGGTCGGCGCGCCGCCTGAGGACCCGGCTCGCGGCCCGACAGGCGGCCAGCAGGTCCACCAGGTCGGTGAGGCGTTCGGCGGGCGGTGGGGTGCCGTCCGGACGGGCGTAGATCGCGGCGACCACCGCGCGGACCAGATCGCTGTCGAAGGCTCGGCCCGCGGCCACGGCGTCCAGGCCGGCCAGACCCGCCAGGACCCCCCGGTCCGTGCGACCGGGACCGGAAGCCGCCGCGGTCACGAGGACCCGACCGGGCAGGCTGATGAGCAGATCCCACTCGGTGGCCGAGTAGACAGCGGTGGTCAGGGGTGCGGCTCGGCGGCCGGCAGAGGGCGGCTCTCCGGCGACGGAGTGGCTCATCGGAACCTCCGGCGCCAGCATATGTCCCCCGCGACCCGGACAGCGCCCCTTCCCGGCAGACCCGCTGTCGGCAGAGGGCACCTGGAGTGCGGCGGCCCGGGCCGTTCAGCGTGGCTCGGGGAAGCTGGGCCGCTCCGGGTCCACTCCCTCGGGGACGGCGCTGGCCGCGTACTCCCGTTTGGGGACCATGACCTTGCGCCGGAAGACGCAGACCATCGTGCCGTCCTGGTTGTAGCCACGGGTCTCCACCGACACCACGCCCCGATCGGGCTTCGAGCCGGACTCACGCTTGTCCAGCACGGTGGTCTCGCCGTAGATGGTGTCGCCGTGGAAGGTCGGCGCGACGTGCCGCAGCGACTCGACCTCGAGGTTGGCGATCGCCTTCCCGCTCACGTCGGGCACCGACATGCCGAGCAGCAGCGAGTAGATGTAGTTGCCGACCACGACGTTGCGCTTGAACTGGCTGGCCGTCGCCGCGTAGTGCGCGTCCATGTGCAGCGGGTGGTGGTTCATGGTGAGCAGGCAGAAGAGGTGGTCGTCGTACTCGGTCACGGTCTTGCCCGGCCAGTGCCGGTAGACCGCGCCGACCTCGAACTCCTCGTAGTAGCGGCCGAACTGCATCCTGGTCCCCTTCGACGGGCGGCGATGGAGTTCGGCACAGCATGCCTTACCGAAGGTTAAGGAAACTGGCCGGGAGCGGCGCCGGCGGAAATGTCACACCGGTCACTCACCAGGGGGAGACGCAATGAGCGGCGGGGCCCTCCCCGGCACCCGCCGCCCACGCTCTGATGGGGAGAATTCTGCCCTACGGAAGCGTAGGTCCGACAGAGATCGAGGTCACATTTATCTTTTTGTAACACTACTCTCGGTGACGAACCGGGGGTTGATCGGCGATCTTCGCAGGCCGGATACCTCCTCGCCAGGTGCCAAGTTACCGATTCGTAGTGCTCGAATGGGTGGATCTCCCTGGAAACGCTCCCATCACCGCAGGTCACGCAAGTGCGTCATGCATTTGCGTTCCGCAGATCGAGATGAACAGACGTGGGTCGATGACCCCCGGCGCCCACCGGCAGGCTGGGCACGTTTCGGGCCTGAGCGCCCGGGAATTCGATACGGTCAGCCCTGGTTCTACGGGACGTAGACAAACCGCGGTGATCGGAGAGTGCAATGGCAACCGTTGAGCTGACCTCGGCGAACTTCGACGAGGTGACCGGCAACGACGGCATCGTCCTGGTCGACTTCTGGGCCGACTGGTGTGGTCCGTGCAAGCGGTTCGCCCCGGTCTACGAGCGCTCCTCGGAGAAGCACCAGAACATCGTCTTCGGCAAGGTCGACACCGAGGCTCAGCAGGAGCTGGGCGCCAAGTTCGACATCCGGTCGATCCCGACGATCATGGCGATCCGCGACGGCGTGATCGTCTTCGCCCAGCCGGGTGCCCTTCCGGAGTCCGCTCTGGAAAACCTGATCGAGCAGGTCGAGGCCCTGGACATGGACGACGTTCGTAAGCAGTTGGCCGAGCACAATCACTGAGTCGTCGCCACGACGACATCCGAAGGCCGGGCCCCGACGCGGGCCCGGCCTTCGTCGTACCCCCTCCGTGATCACCTGCCTGGGCAGGCCCAACTGACCGTCGGAGGGACCCGACGCGGCCGGTACATCCCGTATCGTCACGACCTGATGGAGACCCTGACCACCCGCGGGCGCGTGACCCGGCTGGGCGCGACCGCACTCGCTCTCGTCCTGCTGCTGGTCGGCACCTTCTGGGGCAGCGACGACGACTTCCCGTTCGGCCCGTTCCGGATGTACTCCACCTCCAACCCGCCGAACGCACCCGCCCCGGACACCCGCGTCGAGGGGGTGAACAGCACGGGCGCCGTGGTCGACCTCGACCAGGCCGCGACCGGCATCCGCCGCGCCGAGATCGAGGGGCAGCAGAGCAGGTACGCCGCCGATCCGGCGCTGCTCGCCGAGGTCGCCGACGCGTACGCCGAACGTCACCCGGATGCCGCCGCGCTGGTCGAGGTCCGCATCGTCATCCGCTGGCACGGCATCCGGGCCGGCCGGCCAACCGGCCAGCACACCGACGAGACAGTGGTCCGCTGGCAGGCCCCGCGATGAGCCGTTGGCTGACCGAGGCCGTGCCGCGCGGTCGCATCGCCGCGTTCCGCACCGTGATCTACCTCTTCGTCGCCGCCGACCTGGTGATCTTCACTCCCTGGGTGCGCACCCGGGTCAGCGTGCCCGGCGACCTGTACCAGCCGCTCCTGATCGGCCGCCTGCTCCCCCTGCCGACGCCAACCGAGACGCTGGTGACGGTGATCTTCTGGGCGTTGCTGCTGCTGGCCCTTCTCGCCGCGACCGGACGGGCGCCCCGACTGCTCGGCTGGACGGTCTGCGCGCTGTACCTGCAATGGATGATCATCGCGATGAGCTACGGGAAGGTCGACCACGACCGGATCGGGCTGCTCGTCGCACTGGCCGTGCTGCCCACCGCCGGTCGAGCCCGGCACGGCGACACCACCCGCACCGAGGCCGGCGGCTGGGCGCTGCGTGCCACCCAGATCGCGGTGATCTGCACGTACTTCCTGGCCGCCTTCGCCAAACTGCGCTACGGCGGCCTGGACTGGCTGACCGGCTCGGTGCTGGCCCGCGCGATCATCCGGCGCGGCACCGACCTGGCCGACCTGATCGCCCAGGTGCCGCACCTGCTGATCGTCGCCCAGTTCGGCATCGTGGCGTTCGAGCTGCTCAGCCCGGTGGTCTTCCTGCTACCGGCCCGCTGGCGACTCGCCATGGTCGGTTTCTTCTACTCGTTCCACGTGGTCACCATCGCGACCATCACGATCTCGTTCGCGCCGCACCTGGCCGCGATGACCAGCTTCCTGCCGCTGGAACGGGTGCGCCCGGTGGTGTGGGCCCGCCGACTCCTCGGCCGCGACCCCGCCGGGACAGCGACGGAAACCCCGGCCCCGACACACGCCGACACGGCAGCGCGCCTCGGCGACCAGGCCACGGGGCGGGCCGGCGCGGACGTCGCTCCGCCCGGAGATCAGGCGCCGGTGCGAGCCGGTGCCGATCTGGTGCCGCTCGGCGATCAGGCTCCGGTGGTCGGGCGTCCGGCCGGGCCGTAGAGCCGCTCCCGCGCCTCCTGCGGCAGCGAGCAGGCCGCCGTGCCGCCCGGCAGGCGGTGCCGGTTACGCGCCACCCAGCGGTACACCGGCCAGGCCGCCGCACGCACCGGCGGGAACCGCAGGCCCGCACCGGCGATCCGCCAGAGCGGGCCACTGTCGGCGAGCAGCTTCGCGATGGCATCCGGGCCGGCAGCACGCGCGCCGTCCGCACCGACCCACTGCACGGCCTCCTCGCACTCGGCCACGGTGAGGCCGAGCGCGTCCAGGTCGGAGAACTGCCAGGGCACCACCCGCGCGCCCGTGGGGATCCGGCGAGCGATGAACTCGGCGCACTGCGTGCAGAACGCGCAGTCCCCGTCGTAGACGAAGGTCGACGTCTCCATGGAGTCCATCCTCCCCTCCCCGACCACCAGAACCACCACCGGTGTACGGCGGGTCACTTGCACTCCACTCGTACGCGTGTTCGAATAGTGGTCATGCGCTGGGACAACCTCACCGCTCCCCCGATCGAGGGAGATCCCGAGCGGGCAGCGCCAGCGACGCCACCCCTGCCGCTGGCGCTGCCCGGCGCCGTCGCCCGCACCTTCGACACCCCCGAGTTCGCCGGGATGACCTTCTACGAGGTGCAGGCCAAGTCCATCCTCAACCGGGTGCCCGGCCAGTCCCGCGTCCCGTTCGAGTGGACCATCAACCCGTACCGTGGCTGTTCTCATGCGTGTGTTTACTGCGTCTCCGGTGACACCCCGATCCTGATGGCGGACGGCCGCACGAAGCCGATCAGCGAACTGGAGCCGGGTAACCGCATCTATGGGACCGAGCAACGAGGTAACTATCGTCGATACGTGATCACTACCGTCCTCGACAAGTGGTCCACGGTGAAGCCGGCCTACCGGGTCACTCTGGAGGACGGCACGACCCTCATCGCCAGCGGCGACCACCGGTTCCTGACGGATCGAGGCTGGAAGCACGTCACCGGCAGCATGTTCGGCACCGACCAGCGCCCCTATCTCACCACCAACAATCGCCTCATTGGCACTGGGGCCTTCGCGGCTACTCCGAAACAATCTCACGACTACCGTCGTGGCTACCTCTGCGGCATGGCTCGTGGCGACGGAACCATAGGCAGCTATGCCTCAGGCAAGAGCTGGAGTCATCAGTTCCGCTTGGCGCTCGCAGACAGCGAGGCCCTTGATCGGACCCAGCAGTTCCTGAGAGAGGCGGGCGTCGAGACAAGCCGCACCTCCTTCGGGCAGGCGAGGCCCGACCGACGGGCGATGGAGGCGATCCGCGCGTCGGGGAAGCGGAAGGTCGATGCCATCAGGGAACTGATCCGATGGCCGCAGCAAGCTACTTCCGAGTGGCAGAGAGGATTCATCGCTGGCATTTTCGATGCTGAAGGAAGTTGCAGCCAGGGGATCCTCAGGATCGCCAACTGCAACGATCAGATTCTTATCCACGCCGCCGAGGCACTACGCGCCCTTGGCTTCAGCACCGTTCTCGAGGATCGAGGGCGAACAAATCGACTGCGCTACATACGAGTGACCGGGGGCCTTCCCGCCCGGCTCAGGTTCTTCCACCTGACCGACCCGGCCATCACCAGGAAGCGTTCGATCGAGGGCGCCGCACTGAAGTGCAAGGCTGACCTAAGGGTTGTCGGCATCGAGGAACTCGGGCTGGAGTTGCCGCTCTGGGACATCACCACTGGCACCGGGGACTTCATCGCCAACGGAGTGGTCAGCCACAACTGTTTCGCGAGAAATACTCACACTTATCTCGATCTCGATGCTGGTGCGGACTTCGACCGGAAGGTGATCGTCAAGGTCAACGCCGGTGAGTTGGTCCGACGCGAGTTGGCCGCGCCGAAGTGGCGGGGCGCGCACGTGGCGATGGGCACCAACGTCGACTGCTACCAGCGGGCCGAGGGGCGCTACCGGCTGATGCCGCAGATCATCGGCGCCTTGCGAGACTTCGCCAACCCGTTCTCGATCCTCACCAAGGGCACGCTGATCCTGCGCGACCTGCCGCTGCTGCGCCAGGCCGCCGAGGTCACCACCGTGGGCATCTCCTTCTCGGTGGGGTTCGTCGACGAGCAGCTCTGGCGTTCCGTCGAGCCGGGCACGCCGCACCCACGCCGCCGACTGGACGCGGTCCGGGCGCTCACCGACGCCGGCTTCTCGGTCGGGGTGCTGATGGCCCCGATCCTGCCCGGCCTCAGCGACGGCGACGAGTCCATCGACGCCACGGTGTCGGCGATCGCCGCCGCCGGGGCGACAAGCGTGACCGCGCTGCCCCTGCACCTGCGTCCCGGCGCCCGGGAGTGGTACGCGCACTGGCTCGCCCAGGAGCACCCGCACCTCGTGCCCCGCTACCGCGAGCTCTACCGGGCCGGTGCGTACGCGCCGCAGGCGTACCAGCGGGAGTTGACCGCGCGGGTGCGGATCGCGGCCCGCCGCCATGGCCTGCACCGCGCCGAGGTGGGCGACAACCGCCAACTGCCCGAGCCGCCCCCTGCGCCGACCGCCGAGCAGCTGACCCTGCTCTAGCCTTGCGTGCCGGGCAGGGACGCCTCTACCTGCAGGAACGCTGATCGGTCGCACCTGTTTCGCGCACCTGCGGCACGTGGCGGTCAACGGACAGTGGTCGGCGCGACACGCGGCGCCCGCCTCGGCCTCGGGCCGGAGGAAACGGGAACCTGGCGTCGGCTCCAGACAAGAACCAGGTATGAACACACCGTCGAACCAGGGGGCCGCCGGGACATGACTGTGACCGAGCGCTCTGACGCGCTGTTGGTAACGGGGGCGCCTGAACTGTTCGGGGAGCTGTACGAGCGGTACGGCGGCTGGCTGTACGACTTCAGCGCCCGGCGGGTCGGGCGGCAACTCGCCGAGGATCTGGTCGCCGAGACATTCCTGGTGGCGTTCTCGCGACGCGACAGGTACGACACGTCGGTGGCCAACGCGCGCCCGTGGCTGTTCGGCATCCTGAGCAACCTGCTGCGCAACTACCACCGTGCCGAGGTGCGGTGGCTGCGGGCACTGGAGAAGTCGGGTTCGGACCCGCTCGGCGGTTCCGGTCAGCACAACTTCGCCGACCGGGCCAACGAACGGCTCGACGCCAAGGCCGCCACGCAGGCACTGGCCGGCGCGCTCGCCGCGATGCCGCACGACCAACGCGATCTGCTCCTGCTGCATGTCTGGGCCGGCCTGGACTATCCGGAGCTGGCCTCCGCGCTCGGCCTGGCACCGGGCACCGTCCGGTCCCGCCTCCATCGGGCCAAGGCACGCCTGCGCCTCGCGATGCCCGCGCACTACGCACCGTCCACGTCTGCGAACGAGGGAACCGCATGACCATCAATTCTGACTCAGACAATTCGGGCGTCGACCTGCTTGTCGGCTTCCGGGAGAACCTGACCGGCGCTCCGGCGGACGCCACCGACCGGATGCGGCACGCGATCCTCAACGGGTCGGTGTACCGGCGCCCGGCCCCGAAGCGCTGGTTTCTGCGCCGGCCAGTGATGGCGACCGCGACCGCTTTCGCTCTGGCGGGTCTCGCCGTCGGTGGTGTCGCGCTGAGCACGCTTGACGGCGGCACCGGTCAACCGGGCGGAGCCTCCGCCAGCTCGACGGACACGTCCCGCCAGTCGCAGTTGCGCGACGTCGTCTACGTCAGCGCGCAGACCCAGGCCGCGCTTGGCGACGCGGACGACTACGTCGTGAAGGTGCGGGACGCCTACCCGGGCGGCCGGATCGACTACTGGACGGACAAGCAGACCGGAAGCTCCCGGGTCGACATGTACCGGGGCGACGGCAGCCCGGACTCCTCCCTGGTGACGGTCATCGCCGACGGGAAACAGCGCGGCACCCAGATCAGCCACCTCGAGCGGACGTACTTCGAGTTCGTCGGTTCCGCGAAGGACGCGACAGGCACGGTCTTCGTGCCGAACGACCCGGCGACCATCAGGGACTGGCTCGCCAAGGGGAGCCTGGAGATCGTGGGCCAGGAGAAGGTGGACGGGCACGACACCGTGCACCTGCGGTTGAAGCCGGGAACGGCGACCTACACCGCCGAGCTCTGGGTGGACGAGACCTCGTTCCTGCCGTACAAGACGGTCGCCGACAAGAGCGGAAAGGTGACAGGCAAGGCAGAGGTCAGCACCTTCGAGTGGTTGCCCCGCACGGCCGAGAACCTGAGCCATTTCGACCTGACGCCGCCCGCCGGTTACACGAAGTTCGAGGGCAGGACCAAGGGCGACTCGACGAGCACCACTGGCGCCGCCCCGACCCTTCCCGGCGGGCCGACCAACTGACGGTCCGGCCTGATCGGTTCTGCGTCTGCCTCCGGCGGGCGGACGGCGCTACATTCGGCGGGTGCGTACCGCTCAGCAGATCCTCGCCGAAGCCGCCGTGATCGCCGTCGTGGGCGCGTCCCGCGACCCCGGCAAGGCCGCGCACGGCGTGCCGTTGCAGATGCAGCGGTACGGCTGGCGCATCATCCCGGTCAACCCGACCGTCGACGAACTGTTCGGGGAACGGGCGTACAGGTCGCTGGCCGACATCCCGCACCCGGTCGACCTGGTGGACGTGTTCCGGCCGGCGGCCGACGCCGTGCAGGTGGTCCGGGACGCGGCGGCGATCGGCGCCCCGGCGGTCTGGCTGCAGTTGGGCATCGTCTCGGCCGAGGCGCGAAAGATCGCCGAAGAGGCCGGCATGGACTACGTCGAGGACCGGTGCCTGATAGTCGAACGCGCCGCCGCCAACCTGACCCGCCTCACCTAACCAGAAGCGGAGACGAGTGGTCCGTCGGCGCGGACAGCCTCGGTCAGGAGCGTGATGCCCGTGAGTCATCTTGATGCCTCACAGTCATCACGCTCCTGACCGACCGCGCGGCCAGACCGATCGGAGGACGACGGCACGGGCGACCGATCAGCAGGCGCTGATCAGAGCTTGTACTCCTTGAGCAGACCCCGGGAGATGATTGTCTTCTGGATCTCCGAGGTGCCCTCGCCGATGAGTAGGAACGGGGCTTCCCGCATCAGCCGCTCGATCTCGTACTCCTTGGAGTAGCCGTAGCCGCCGTGGATGCGGAACGCCTCCTGGACGACCTCGGCGCAGTATTCGGAGGCGAGCAGCTTGGCCATCCCGGCCTCGACGTCGTTGCGCTGGCCGGCGTCCTTGAGGCGGGCGGCGTTGACCATGAGGGCGTGCGCGGCCTCGATCTTCGTGCCCATCTCGGCGAGCTTGAAGGCGATCGCCTGGTGCTTGGCGAGCGGCTGACCGAACGTCTTGCGCTGCTGGGCGTAGCTGACGGCCAACTCGAAGGCGCGGATGGAGATGCCGCAGGCGCGGGCGGCCACGTTGACCCGGCCCACCTCGATGCCGTCCATCATCTGGTAGAAACCCCGGCCCACCCGGTCGGCCCCACCGAGGATGGCCGAGTCGGGCACGGTCACCCCGTCGAGGACCATCTCGGTGGTCTCGACGCCCTTGTAACCCATCTTCTCGATCTTGCCGGGGATGGTCAGGCCGGGGGCGGTCTCGCCGAAGCCCGGCTCCTTCTCCAGCAGGAAGGTGCTCATGTTGCCGTAGACGGACTCGGCGCCGGTGTCGGTCTTGACCAGGGTGGCCACCACCGAGGAGTACGCCCCGTTGGTCAGCCACATCTTCTGGCCGTTGAGCACGTAGTGGTCGCCCTCCCGTACGGCGCGGGACCCGATCGCCGCGACGTCCGAACCGCAACCGGGTTCTGACATGGAGAACGCGCCGCGCACCTCGCCGGTGGCCATCCTCGGCAGGAGGCGGGTCTTCTGCTCGGCGGAGCCGTGCTGGGAGATCAGGTACGCCACGATGAAGTGGGTGTTGACGATGCCGGAGATCGACATCCAGCCCCGGGACAGTTGCTCCACCACCAGCGCGTAGGTGAGCAGGGACTCGCCCAGCCCGCCGTACTCCTCGTCGATGGTGAGACCGAACAGCCCCATCTCGCGCATCCCGTCGAGGATGTCGGTGGGGTACTCGTCGGCGTGCTCCAGCCGTTGCGCGTGCGGGATGATCTCCTTGTCGGCGAACTCCCGAACGGTCTCCAGGATCGCCTGTTGCACGTCGGTCAGGCCGGGTGTCTGGGCGAGTCGGGCCATCTCAGCCTCCGGGGATCCGCGCACTACTCGTGGGTAACTGGACGCTGGGTCAGTATCGGTCTCCGCGCCGACCGGGCCAAGGTGACCAGTCCTCACAACCGCTGTGAAAAGGTTCACCGCTGCGGGTAGCGTCCGGCAAGAGGGACTTTTCCGGCACCGGCAGGAGGAGTACAGCTGTGAGCCACCCGCCGCCGTCGGGACCGCCGGCAGACGACCAACCGCCGTCACCCTACGAGCCGCCTCGGGACCAGTCACCGTACGCGCCACCGCAGGGCGGCCAGCCACCGTACGGGCCACCAGCGGACGAATCGTCGCCGTACGGGCAGCAGGGTCCGCAGCAGTCGGCGCACTGGAGCCAACAGCCGTCGTACCCTCCGCAGGGCCCCTACGGCCAGTACGGCCCACCCCCGTCCGGCCCCGGCCGGGGCACCAACGTCCTGGCGATCCTGTCGCTGGTGTTCGCCTTCGTGTTCCCGCCGGCCGGCGCCGTCCTCGGCCACGTGGCGAAGCGGCAGATCCGCACCAGCGGCGAGGAGGGCGACCAGCTCGCCACCTGGGGGCTGATCCTCGGGTACGTGTTCACCGGGCTCACCCTGCTGGCCTGCTGCGGTTGGCTGGCCCTGGTGGCGCTGAGCAACAACGGCGACAGCGGCGGGTACTGACCGCCGGCAACACCCGGATCGCGGTCAGCGGAAGCGGGCCTCGCGGACGCTGTTGCCGCCGTCCACCACAAGCATCTGACCGGTGATGTACGAGGCGGCCGGCGAGCAGAGGAAGCTGATCGCGGCGGCTACCTCGTCCGGAGTGCCCGGTCGACCCACCGGCGTACCCAGCCCCTGCTTGATCTCGGCCATGGTGGACGCCGCGGTGTAGATGGTGCCGGGCGCCACCGCGTTGACGGTCACCCCGTCGGCGATCATCTCCATGGCCAGTGCCCGGGTCAGCCCGACCACCCCGGCCTTCGCCGCCGCGTACGCGGCCTCGGTGGGCAGGGCGTTGACCGGGCCGGCCGTGGCCGCCAGGTTGACGATTCGACCCCAGCCGCGCTCGGCCATTCCACCGATGAACGCCCGACTGCACAGGAAGGCGGTGGACAGGTTGCGGTCGATCTCGCCGCGCCACTCGTCGTAGGTCAACTGGGCGACCGGCCGGAGCACCCCCTGGCTGGCTCGACTGGCGAGGCCGGCGTTGTTGACAAGCACCTCGACGTCGCCCAACTGCTCGGCGACCGCGTCGGCCAGCGCGCCGACCTCGGACTCGTCGGTCAGGTCCGCGACGAAGCCGGTCACGCCCAGTTCGCCGGCCCGCTCGTGGATGCGCCGGGTGGTGGAGACGATGGCCACTCGCGCGCCCAGGTCGACGAGGCGCCGGGCGGTGGCGTACCCGATGCCGTCCGGGCTGCCCGCCCCGGTCACCAGGGCGACCCGCCCGTCGAGCCGCATGGTCACCGGGTCGGTGAGGGCGACCGGCTCGTCCGGGCCGGGGCTGCCCGCCGGCGTGGCCGCGCGGGCACGTCGGGCCCCACCCGGGCGGCTGACGTCCCGTCTGGGTCGGCTGCCGGAACGGTCCGCGGCGCGCGCGTCGAATGCCATGCCAGGATCCTGCCTGTTAGGACCGGCCCGAGCAACGCGGCACCCGGTAGTGGGGGCGTCGGGTTTGCGGTGTGCTGGCTACCCTGACAGCGCATCCCGACCTGACGAAGAGAGCTCGCATGACCAATCCCCCGCCACCCGGCAACTGGTCCGATCCCACGTGGTCGGCTCAGCCGTCGAGCCCCACACCGGATCCGACCCTCGTGGCCGGTCAGTCGGTGCCCACCCAACCCGGCCCGGCCGACCCGTACGCGCCGGTCGACCCGTACGCCGGGGGCCAGCCGCCGTTCGGTGAGCCGATGAAGGGTTACGCCCCGCCCGCCTACGGCCCGCCCGGCTATCCCCCGCAGTATCCCGGCTACGGCTACCCGGCCGCGCAGAAGACCAACGGGATGGCGATCGCGGCGCTGGTCCTCGCGCTTGTCGGCATCGCGTCCTGCATCACCGCGCCGGTCGGCGCGATCCTCGGGCACGTGGCGCAGAAACAGATCCGGCTCAGCGGCGAGGGCGGTGCGGGGATGGCGAAGGCCGCCATCATCGTCGGCTGGATCCTCACCGGGCTGCTCGGGCTGCTGATCCTCTTCTACGTTGGCGCGATCATCCTCGCGGTCACCACGGGCGCGAGCAACGACAGCAGCTACTGACCCACGGGCGGGGTCGGCGTACCGCCGGGTTTCGGGCCAGGTCGACAGCCGGCGGCGGTCGTCCCGGCCCGACCGGTCACTCGGCCGGTGGGGTGAACGACGAGGTACGGGTCATCCCGGCGGCCCGGCCCTTCGCGGCGACGACGAGCGCCATCTTGCGCGACGCCTCGTCGATCATCTCGTCGCCGAGCATCACCGCGCCGAGCCTGCCGCCGGCCTCCGAGGTGTAGTGCTCGTACGCGTCGAGGATCAACTCGGCGTGGTCGTAGTCGGCCTGCGCCGGTTGGTAGACCTCGTTGGCGGCGTCGATCTGACCCGGGTGCAGCACCCACTTGCCGTCGAAGCCCAGCGCCGCCGAACGCTTGGCCACCGCACGGAAACCGTCGACGTCCCGGATCTGCAGGAAGGGGCCGTCGATGGCCTGCAGGGCGTGCATCCGGGCGGCCATCAGGATCCGCATCAGGATGTAGTGGTACGGGTCGCCCGGGTAGTCCGGGATCAACGCGCCGACCACCAACGACCTCATGTTGATCGACGCCATGAAGTCGGCCGGGCCGAAGATGATGGTCTCCAGCCGCGGCGAGGCGGCGGCGATGGCGTCCACGTTGACCAGGCCGGCCGCGTTCTCGATCTGCGCCTCGATGCCGATCCGGCCGACCTCCAGGCCGAGCGTCTTCTCGATCTGGGTGAGCAGCAGAGCCAGCCAGTGCACCTGCTCGGCGTTCTGCACCTTCGGCAGCATCAGGCAGTCCAGGTTCCCGCCGGCGCCCTCGACGACCTCGATGACGTCCCGGTAGGTCCACGGGGTGGTCAGGTCGTTGACCCGCACGACCCGGGTCTTGCCGGCCCAGTCACCCTCGTTGAGCGCGGCCACGATGTTCTTGCGCGCGTCCGGCTTCGCCAGTGGGGCGACGGCGTCCTCCAGGTCCAGGAAGACCTGGTCGGCCGGGAGCCCCTGGGCCTTGCCGAGCATCTTGACGCTGGAACCCGGCACGGCGAGGCACGACCGGCGGGGACGACCGACTGCGGCCATGGATGCGCTCCTTCCAGCGTTCGGCGGGCATGCCGACGCCACCTGACTTCGCGGGAAACTTAACGATCCCAAAGGGCGTTGTGACGTCACGGTAACCTCGCGCCATGACCGGGGTGAATGGACCTGTGGAAGATCTCACTGGGCGTCGACTGGTGGTGGTGACCGGGGCCAGCTCCGGCATCGGCCTGGCCGCCGCGGTGCACCTGGCCTGCCGGGGTGACCGGGTGGTGCTGGTCGGGCGGGACCCGGCCCGCCTGCAGGCCGCGGCGGAACGGGTACGGGAGAACTCCGGTGAGCGCCCCGAGCTGTTCCGGGCCGACTTCGCGATCCTCGACGACGTACGCCGACTGGCCGAGCAGCTCCGGGCCGCGTACGACCGGATCGACGTGCTCGCCAACAACGCCGGGGCGATGGCACTGCAACCACTGCGCACCGTCGACGGCTTCGAGATGTCGATCCAGGCCAACCACCTGGCCCCGTTCCTGCTGACCAACCTGCTCGCCGACCGGGTGGGCCGGATCGTGGTGACCGCCTCCGGCGCACACCGCTTCGGCTCGCTCGACCCGGACGACCTGAACGCCCCGCTGCGCGGTTACCTGTCGATAAGCGCGTACGGCACCAGCAAGCAGGCGAACATCCTGTTCACCGCCGAGGCGGCGCGGCGCTGGCCGGGCATTCCCGCGTACAGCTTCCACCCCGGGACGGTGCGCACCCGGTTCGCGAACGACAGCAAATTCGTGGCGTTCGGCATGCGGGTCATGCCGTTCCGCAGCCCGGAGAAGGCCGCCGAGACCCTGGTGTGGCTGGCCAACCAGGACCGCTCCCGGCTTGTCGACGGCGGCTACTACAGCGACCGTCGGCTGCGTCGGCCGTACCGGAAGGCCGCCGATCCACAGCTCGCCGCCCGGCTCTGGGCGGCCAGCGCCAAGGCCGTCGGTCTCGACGCCTAACCTGGCCGGCATGCTGACTCTTGTCGCGCTCGTCGAGTTTCCGGTCGGGGCCGAGGCTGCCGGGCAGCGTTACGAGGACACCGTGTTGGCCCTGCTCGGGCGGCACGGCGGCCACCTGGACCGCCGGTTGCGCGGCACCGACGGGCAGACCGAGGTGCACGTGATCCACTTCGAGGGTCGGGCCGGCTACGAGTCGTTCCTCGCCGACCCGGAGCGGGCCGCGCTGCGTACCGCCCTCGGCGAAGCCGCTCCGACGACCCGGGTCATCGAGGTCCACGAGGTCTGAGCGCCCGCCGCAACCCGGCTGGGCCGTGCGGTCAGCCGTTCAACGGGGTCGGGTCGGCGGGCAGCGCGGTCGGTGTGCCCCGGCGGGCGGCCCGGCCACCGCCGAGCACCACCACCGCCACCCCGACCAGCAGCAGCGCCATCCCGACCAGCGCGTACGGGCGGGGCAGTTGACCCAGCCAGGCCCAGCCGAGCAGAGCCGCGCCGGGCGCCTCCAGCAGGATCAGCACGCTCACCGTGGTCGCGGAGATCTTCCGCAGGGCGTAGTTGAACATCGAGTGCCCGAGCAGTTGGGCGCCGGCTACCAGGGCCAGGATGGCCAGCCAGGTGTGCCCGTCGAACCCGGTCAGCCGTACGCCGCCGACCAGGCACACCACCAGCAGGATCAGCGCGCAGATCCCGTAACAGATGGTGGTGTAGGTGGTGGTGCTGATGCTGGCGCGCGCCCGCTCACCGAAGGCGGTGTAGACGGCCGCGAACAGCCCGCCGGCCAGCGCCAACACGTCGCCGAGGACGGCGCTGCCGGAGACACCCACGTCGGTCCCGGTGGCGATCGCCGCGCCGCCGACCGCCACCGCGATGCCGATCCACACCACCCGGGGCAGTCGACGCCCCTGGGCGCGGGCGATCAGCCCCTGCCAGACCGGCTGTGTGGCGACCAGGGCGGTGGACGTGGCGACGGAGGTGAGCTGGGCGCTGGGCACCCAGGTGGCGAAGTGGCCCGCCAACGCGACCCCGGACAGGACGCAGAACAGGCCCTCCCGCCGTCGGACGCCTCGGGTCAGCCCGCGGAACTCGGCGCGGCGCCGGGCCAGCGCGAAGGGGCTCAGCACGGCCACCGCGAGCAGGTTGCGCCAGAACGCGATGGCCAGCGCGGGGGCGGCCGCGTACGCGATGAGCGGCGCGGACGACGACACGGCGACCACGGCCAGGCCGACCGCGCCGGTGGTCAGCAGATCCGGGGATGGGCGGTGTGGAGGTGGGGGCACGGGACGTAATCCTCACACGTATGACGGTCAGCACGGAGGGTCAGCACTCCGTTACGCTCACGCGGGTCCCGCCGAAGACCCGCTACCGCCCGGAGGCGTTCCCCCATGCCCAGCTACCAGGCGGTGCTGTTCGACTTCTTCGGCACCCTGACCCGTTCGGTGCAGCGTGGTGTCGCGCACGTCGGCACCGCCGAGCTGCTCGGGTGCCCCACCGACACCCTGACCGAGGTGCTGGACCGCACCTACTACGAGCGGGCCACCGGCCGGCTGGGCGACGCGGAGGCGACCCTGCGCTGGGTGTGCGCCCAGGCCGGCGTACACCCGAGTGACCATGCGGTGCGGGCGGCGGTGGCGTCGCGGCACCGGGCCGTCCGCGCGGACACCTGGCTGCGGGCCGACGCGGTGCCCGTCCTGGCCGCCCTGCGCCAGCGCGGCCTGCACACCGGTGTGATCAGCGACTGTACGCACGAGCTGCCGGCCTTCCTGCCACAGCTCGCGGTGGCCCCACTGCTCGACGTGCGGGTCTTCTCGGTGCAGGTAGGACGGTGCAAGCCGGATCCGGTGCTGTACCTGACCGCCTGCCAACGGCTCGGGCTCACGCCCGCCGACTGCCTGTACGTCGGTGACGGCGGCAGCCAGGAGCTGACCGGCGCCGAGCGGGCCGGGATGACCGCCGTCCGACTGGCCGCGCCGGACCTGGCCACGCACCTGGTGTTCAACGCCGATCTGGACTGGCGAGGGCCCACCCTCGGCGCACTGGGTGAGGTGCTCACCCTCGTCGACGACTACGTCGAGGTGGTGGGCGTCGGCGGCCGGGCCGGCTGATTCCGCCAGCGGCGGCTCCGGTGCGGGCCAGCTCGGGCGGCGGCGGACCCGGTGCGGGCGGGCGCGCGGTCAGCGGCGGCGGACCCGGTGCAGGCGGAACGGTTTGCGGGTGGCCCGGACCGCCGGGGTGGCCCGGGGTGCCTCGGCCTGCGCGTCGGCCGGCAGGTCCGCGCCGGCCAACGGCGTACCCGCCGGGCTGAGTCGGTTCACCGCGCACCCGTCCGCGGCCCAGCGGGCCACCAGGTCGGCAGTCGGGCCCGGTGCGTTGAGGCGCTTCGCCGCCACCAGGGGCGCGGCGGTGTCCCACGCCTCGGTGCCCGGCAGCACCCGGCTCACCCGGGCCGGCCAGGTGACGATCCGACCGCCGTGGTCACCGCGCAGGGTGACCTGCGCCTCGGTCGCCTCGGCGAGGCCCGGCGCGGCCTGCTCGCCCGGCCCGGAAACCACCAGCAGCGCGCCCTCGAGCGGGGCGCACCAGAGCGCGAGCGCCGGCCCGCCGGACACACTGACCCAGGCCACGGCGGCCTTCTTCATCGCCTCGTCGACAAGTGGCGTGCCGCCGGGGGCGTCCTCGTCCGTCACACCCGCATCCTCCCGCATCGGTGCCTCCGCTCAACCCACGAAGGGCGGAACGCTGATCTCGCCCCGGGCCACCGGCATCACCTGGCCGGCGACCGTCGCCCCGACCGCCACCCCGTTCGCCGCGGTGACCGTGCAGGTCAGCGCGGACGGGCGGTTCATCTCCACACCCTGGCGGACCGCGTACTCCGACAACCCTTCGCCGGGCAGCAGCCCGGTCGCCACCAGCCACACACCGAGGCCGAGCGCGGCCGAGCCGGTAGCCGGATCCTCCGGGACGCCCATCCCCGGCACGAACACCCGGGCGTGCGCGCTTCGCGCGGCGGCGTCCCAGGAGAAGACGCTGACCTGCGACACCCCGTACCGCTGCGCCGCCGCCGGCTGCACGCGGGCGCGGGCCACCGACTCCGGTCGCACCGGCAGGTACGGGAACTCGAGCCCGCAGCCGGCGACGCGTGGGGCGGGCCCGACGTGGTCGTCGGCGGTCAACCCGGCGATCTCCAGCAGCGGCTCCGGGTCCAACTCCGGCCCGAGGGTCGGTGCGCCACCGGTCAGCGTCGCCCCGGTCGGGGTCACCTCGATCGGCAGCACCCCGGCCCCACATTCCTGAGTGACCTGCCCCACAGCGAAGATGCCGCGCCGGCTCGCGGTGACCGCCGCACCGACGCTGGGGTGCCCGGCGAACGGCAACTCCTCGGCCGGGGTGAAGATCCTGGCCCGGTAGGTGGCTCCGACCTGGGTCGGCGGCAGCACGAACACCGTTTCGGAGAGGTTGAACTCCAGCGCGAGCGCCTGCATCTGCTCGGTGGCCAGCCCCTCCGCGCCGAACACCACGGCCAGCGGGTTGCCGGCGAAGGGGCGGTCGGTGAAGACGTCCACGATCTCGTAGGCCAAGGTCGACATGTTGATAAACACTAGGCGCTTAGGCTGGTGCCCGTGAGCACGCCGACCCGGGTCTACATCGCCCGTCTCGCCGGAGTCGCCGTCTTCGACCCGAACGGCGACCAGGTGGGCCGGGTTCGCGACGCCGTGGCACGGCTACGGGCGACCAAACGACCGCCGGAGGTGGTCGGCCTCGTGGCCGAGATGCCGATGCGTCGTCGGATCTTCCTGTCCATCAACCGGATCACCTCCATCGACGCGGACGCCGTCGTGCTCGGCTCCGGCACCCTGAACCTGCGCCGGTTCGAGAAGCGCGGCAACGAGCTGCTGGTCCTCCAGGAGCTGCTCGACCGGCGGGTGCAACTCGACCCGGGTGGCCAGCCCGGCACGGTCGTGGACGTCGCGATGGAGTGCACGCGGGGCGGCGAGTGGTCCCTGACCCGTGTCGCCGTGCGCGAGCAGACCGGTCGGCTCAGCCGCCGCGGCCACCTGCACCAGGTCGAGTGGGACCGGGTGCGCGGCCTCAGCGGCATCGCCGACAACCGGGGTACGGCGAATCTGCTCGCCGTCCTGGAGGACATGCGACCGGCCGACCTGGCCAACGCGCTTCAGGACCTGCCCGACGCACGGCGCAACGAGGTCGCGGCGGCGTTGGACGACGAGCGGCTGGCCGACGTGCTCAGCGAGCTGCCGGAGCACGACCAGGTGGAGATCCTCGCCGCGCTGGACCGGGAACGGGCCGCGGACGTGCTGGAGGAGATGGACCCGGACGACGCCGCCGACCTGCTCAACGAGCTGCCCCCACCGGAGCAGGACGTGCTGCTGGACCTGATGGAGCCGGACGAGGCCGACCCGGTGCGTCAGCTCCTGAAGTACACGCCCGGAACGGCGGGCAGTGTGATGACCTCGGAGCCGGTCATCCTGCCGCCGGACGCCACAGTCGCCGAGGCGCTGGCCCGGATCCGGGAGCCACAACTGTCCCCCGCCGTCGCCGCGCAGGTCTTCGTGACCCGGGCACCACAGAACACCCCGACCGGCCGCTACCTGGGCATGGTGCACTTCCAGGCGCTGCTGCGCGAGCCGCCTGCCGACCTGCTGGGCAAGGTGGTGGTCAACGACATCGACCCCCTGCGCCCGACCACCCCGCTGCCGGAGATCACCCGCCGGATGGCCACCTACGACCTCGTCGCCATGCCGGTGATCGACCGGAGCAACCGGCTGGTCGGCGCGGTGACCGTGGACGACGTGCTGGACCACTCGCTACCCCGGGACTGGCGGGACCGCGACGCCCTGACCGCCTCAGGCACCACCGACGCGGCGCTGGACGGCGCGGATGGCTGAGCAGCGGCGTAACGAACGGCTCGACCAGCCGCGTGAGCCTCGGGGCATCAAGCTGCCCCGGTTCGACGCGGAGGCGTTCGGCAGGTGGTCGGAGGGCATCGCCCGGGGCATGGGGACCGCGAACTTCATCGTCGTCATGACGGTGGTGATCATGATCTGGTTCGTCTGGAACACGGTGGCCCCGGCGAACCTGCGCTTCGACCCGTACACCTTCACGTTTTTGACCCTGGTGTTGTCGTTGCAGGCCAGCTACGCGGCCCCGCTGATCCTGCTGGCACAGAACCGGCAGGCCGACCGGGACCGGGTGGCCCTGGAGGAGGACCGGCGGCGAGCCACCGCGCAGAAGGCGGACACCGAGTACCTGGCCCGGGAGATCGCGGCACTGCGGATCGCGCTGGGTGAGGTGGCCACCCGCGACTTCCTCCGCTCCGAGCTGGCCCGACTGGCCGAGGAACTCGACGAGATGGGGCAGCGTCGGCAGCGGCTGGACCGCCGCCAACAGGAGAAGGACAGCCGGCAGGAGAAGCGCGGCCAACGACCGACCGACGGTGTCGGCCTGGACGAGCCACGCGACGACCTGGACGGCGACTTCGTCCGGGACGCCCGGCCGGACGGCACCGGGCCGCGCCGGTCCGACAGCTGATCGGCGGGTCATCGATTGGCTCACACCGCACCGGGCAGCGGCGGCAACGGATGCCCCGCGACGTAGCATTGCGGGCATGTCAGCACCCGTGAGCACCGTCGAGGACGCGATCCAGGCCGCCCTGGCCACCGTCAACGACCCGGAGATCCGCCGGCCCATCACCGAGCTGGGCATGGTCCGCTCCGCCACGATCGCTGCCAACGGCGTCGTCCGCGTCGAGCTGCTGCTCACCGTCGCCGGCTGCCCGCTCAAGGACAAGCTGCGTACGGACATCACCACCGCGGTCGCCGCGGTGCCCGGCGTCACCGGCGTGGAGATCGACTTTGGTGTGATGACCCCCGAGCAGCGGCAGTCGTTGCAGTCGCAGCTGCGCGGCGGAGGCGCCACCGAGGAGCCGGTCATCCCGTTCGCCCAGCCCGGCTCGCGCACCCGGGTGTACGCGGTGGCCAGCGGCAAGGGCGGCGTCGGCAAGTCCAGCGTGACGGTCAACCTGGCGGCGGCGCTCGCCGCCCGCGGGCTCTCCGTCGGCGTGGTCGACGCGGACATCTACGGCCACTCGGTGCCCCGGATGCTCGGCACGGAGGCCCGGCCCACCCGCGTCGAGGACATGATCATGCCGCCGCAGGCGCACGGCGTGAAGGTGATTTCCATCGGCATGTTCACCTCCGGCAACGCCGCGGTGGTGTGGCGCGGCCCGATGCTGCACCGGGCGTTGCAGCAGTTCCTGGCCGACGTCTACTGGGGCGACCTGGACGTGCTCCTGCTCGACCTGCCGCCGGGCACGGGTGACGTGGCCATCTCACTGGCCCAGTTGCTGCCCAACTCGGAGATCCTGATCGTCACCACCCCGCAGACCGCCGCCGCCGAGGTGGCCGAGCGAGCCGGTGCGATCGCCCTGCAGACCCACCAGCGGGTGGTCGGCGTCATCGAGAACATGTCCTGGCTGGAGCTGCCGGACGGCTCCCGGATGGAGATCTTCGGTGCCGGCGGCGGCACGGCCGTCGCCGAGTCGCTGAGCCGGACCATCGGCGCCCAGGTGCCGCTGCTCGGTCAGATCCCGCTGGACACCCGCGTCCGCGAGGCCGGCGACGCCGGCAACC
Organism: Micromonospora sp. NPDC049101; assembly: GCF_040648675.1. Taxonomy (NCBI): domain Bacteria; kingdom Bacillati; phylum Actinomycetota; class Actinomycetes; order Micromonosporales; family Micromonosporaceae; genus Micromonospora; species Micromonospora sp. NPDC049101. The sequence continues at coordinate 89,591 of NZ_JBEZED010000024.1, forward strand.
CGATCGTGCTGGCCGAGCCGGAGTCCCCGGCCGCACAGGCCCTCGGCACGATCGCCGACCGGCTCGCGCTACGCCGCGAGTCGCTGCTCGGCAAGCCGCTCGGCCTCAAGCCCGCCGGTCGCTGATTGCTGACCGCCAAGGGGTGCTGCCCGCCCCGTCGCTGGGCGCTGGCGCTGCCTGCCCCGTCGCTGGGCGGCGGGCGCGGGCTGGTCGCCTGGCGCGGGCTGGTCTGCGGGCGCTCGGCGGCATGATCGACTCGACTTTCAGGAAACCGGGGCATCTCGCGCCCGTTAACCGGCCGACATCCTGAAAACCGAGTTGATCTTTGCTGCACCCGCGGGTGGGATGGCTGGCGGTCAGGTGGCGTCGTCGTAGCTGACGCGGGGTGCCGGGGCCGGGGTGCTGCTGCTGGTGGCGGTGCCGGGCCCGGTGCCGTTCGACCGCAGGTCCGCGGCACTGGCCACGTCCTTCAGGTCGTCGTGCACGCTGCTGACGTCCGCACGCAGGTTGTCGTAGACGCCCTGCAACGGCTTGCGGATCGCCGCCTCGTCCTCCTCGCTGAGGAGGTGCTTGCGGATGAACGCCTTGGGGTGCAGGTCCTCAAGCTGGATGTCGGTGCCCAGCTCACGACTCAGGTCGCCGGTGGCGTTGCGGGCCATGTTGCGCAGGTTGCGCACCAGCCGCAGGCCGTCGTTGATGACCGTGGGCAGCTTGTCACCGAAGATCAACAGCGCCAGGAGCAGCAGCGCACCGATCTCCCACCAGTTCAGGTTGTCGAGCATCCCGCGGGCCTCCTCTCGGCGTCAGCAGCAAGACTACGCACGCCGCCCGACTTTCGGGCAAGGGGTGAGCCGCTGTTCACTTCGCGTCCGCGGCAAGAGTTACCGAGGTGTTCTGCCGGGCGGAGCCCCGTCGAAACTCGACAGACACCACCGAGCCGGGCGCGAACTTGCGGACCAACGCGGTCAGGTCCGTCGGCTCGGTCATCGGCCGTCCGTTGATCTTGAGGATGACGTCGCCGACCTTCAACCCGGCACTGTCCGCCGGGCCGGACGGCTCGACCTCCGCCAGCCGAAGGCCACCCCCGGGCGCCCCGGTCGGGCCTTCCGGCCGGGCGCCGATCACCGTACGCCGGGCCTTGCCGGTGCCGATGATGTCCTGGGTCACCCGCTTGGCCTGGTTGATCGGGATGGCGAAGGCGAGCCCGATGTTGCCCGCCTCCTGCCCCTCGGCGACAAGTGACTTGATCGTCGAGTTCACCCCGACCACCCGTCCGGCGCCGTCGACCAACGGCCCGCCCGAGTTGCCGTGGTTGACCGCGGCGTCGGTCTGGATGGCCGCGTAGTAGCGCATCGGGCCACCCGGCTCACCGGCCTGCATCGTCCGGTCCACGGCGCTCACGATGCCGGCGGTGACCGTGTTGGCGAGCGACAGCGGCGAGCCGATGGCGAGCACCGGGTCACCGACCGCCAACGAGTCGGAATCGCCGAACTCCACAGGTCGCAACCCGGTACGACTCACCTTGATCACCGCGATGTCCGACTCCGGATCCTGACCGACGATGGTCGCCGGCGCGGTGCTGCCGTCGTTGAAGACCACCGACGCCTTACCGCTGCCGCCGGCCACCACGTGGTCGTTGGTGATCACATGGCCGTCGGCGGTGGCAATGAACCCGGAGCCCTCGCTGGTCCCGCCGAGGCTGCTCACCCGGACGGTGACCACGCTGGGCAGGACACGTTCGGCGACACCGGCCAGCGACTCCGGCTTGCGCTGGGCCAGCGCTGGCACCTCTGCTGGCGCACCGCCGAGCACCACCCCACCACCAACCCCGCCGCGTACCGCGAACGCGTAGCCCAACGCCCCACCGAGGGCGCCGGCCAGCAGCGCGGTGAGCACGGGAATGAGCAACAGGTGTCGTAGCTTCGGCCGACCCGGCGCGTCCGGATCGGAGACCGGCTCGGGCTCGGTGCCGGCCGCCACCACCCCCGGCACCACCACCGCGGCCGGCGCCGCCGGGTCCCGCCAGGGATCGGCGAGCGCGTCCGACCACCAGGGCGACGCACCGGCCGTGCCGGTCGCGCCGGCGGTCGGCACCGGCCAGCCCGCCGACGGCCCCACGGCCGGCCCACCCCTCACCGGCGACACCGGCGGGTACCCGTATGCCGACCCGCCGGTCAGCGGCACAGCCGGCACACCACCCGGCGGCACAGCCGACCCACCACCCGGCGGCCCAGCGGGCGCACTGCCCGGCGGCACGGCAGCGGGCGTACTGCCGACGCCCGGCGTGGTCGGCAGTCCCGCCGGTGGGGCCCCTGCCCCGGGCGGTCGCGCCGGAGCCGGAGTCTCACCGCCCCGGCGCCAGTCCCAGCCGTCGGTCACGTTGGTGCCTCCCAGTCCGTCCCCGGATCCCGCGCCGCGTCGCCCGGCCACGGGCCGTTTGGTCGCGGCTGACGGGATACCGCTTCCAGGATTGCACGGATGCACGCGGTGGGGTCAGCGGTTGACCCGGTGATCGCTTCAGCCGGAGGCCCGACTGCGCCCCACGACGGTCGCCTCTACGCTCACAGTGCCAACCCGCCCCCGCACCACGCACCGCCCCCGGAGGTGCCCCATCGCCACGGTCGCCGGTACCGGCAGTTCGACGGCCCAAGCTCAGCAGTTCGCCGAGTCTTACGTCACCGAGGATCTCGTCCTGCGCACCGCCCGCAGCCTGGCCCTGGAGGTGGGCCTCGACGCGGTCACGCCCGGCGCGGGCGCGGCGTTACGACTGTTGGCCGCCGCCGGCAACGCCCGCGCGGTGGTGGAGATCGGCACCGGCACCGGGGTGAGTGGGGTCTGGTTGCTGCGCGGCATGCGCGCCGACGGCGTGCTCACCACCATCGACGTGGAGGTGGAGCATCAGCGGATCGCGCGGCGGATCTTCGCCGAGGCGGGCTTCGCGGCCGGCCGGACGCGGATCATCACCGGTCGGGCGCTCGACGTGCTGCCCCGGCTGGCCGACGGCGCGTACGACCTGGTCTTCGTGGACGCGGAGGCGACCGGCTTCCACGCCTGTGTGGAGGCCGCGCTGCGGCTGTTGCGCCCGGGCGGCGTGCTCGCGCTCAACGGCGTGCTGGCCAGCGGCCGGATCGGTGACCCGGCCGCCCGGGACGCGGAGACGGTGACGGTCCGCGAGACGATCAAAGCGGTCCGCGAGTCGGAGCACTGGATCCCCGCGCTACTCCCGGTCGGTCACGGTGTGCTCGCCGCGGTGAAGTGCTGATCCAGGCCATCCCGCCGATCTGGCGGTTGCCGCGCGGGGAGCCGTGGCGCGCGGGGGGCCTAGACGCTGGCCAGCCAGCGCAGCAGCCACCGCACGCCCCAGCCGGTGGCGCCGCGGCTGACCTCGGCGGCGTCGCCGTCCGCCCAGGACGGGGCCGACATGTCCAGGTGCAGCCAGCGGTCCCGTAGTTCGCCGGTGAACTCGCGCAGGTAGAGGGCGGCCAGCACCGAGCCGGCGCCCTGTGCCGGCGCGCTGTAGAGATCGGCGATGTCGCTGCCCAGGTATTCGGCGTAGTCGTTGTGCAGCGGCATCCGCCACGCGGACTCGCCGGCCGCCTCGGTCGCGGCCAGCACGTCGGCGGCCAGTTGGTCGTTCTCGCTGTAGAGGGCGGCGGTGCGCTTGCCCAGGGCGACGGCGTTGGCACCGGTGAGGGTGGCCAGGTCGATCAGCAGGTCCGGTTTGAGCTGCTGCACCGCGTACGCCAGGGCGTCGGCGAGGACCAGACGGCCCTCGGCGTCGGAGTTCGTCGTCTCGCTCGTCGTGCCGCCGTAGTGCCGGATGACGTCGCCGGGGCGGAACGCCGAGCCGCTGACCATGTTCTCGGCGAGCGGGGCCAGCGTGGTGATCCGGACCGGCAACCGCAGCGCGGCGGCGCCGAGGGTGGCGGCGACGACCGCGGCGGCGCCGGCCATGTCCTTGCGCATCAGTTTCATCGCCGGCACCGGCTTGATCGAGATGCCGCCGGTGTCGAAGGTGATGCCCTTGCCGACCAGCACCACGTGCGTACGCGCGTTGGCGGGGTGCCAGTCCAGCTCGACCAGTCGGGGGCCGCTGGCCGAGCCACCGCCCACCGCGAGGATCCCGCCGAAGCCCTCGGCGACCAGCTCGGCCGGGCCGCGGACCCGCAGTCGCAGGTCCGGCAGGTCGACGGCGGCGGACGTCACCTGGTCGGCGAACCACTGCGGGGTCTTCACCGACGAGGGGGTGTTGGTCAGGTCACGGGCGAGATGGGTCATCGCCGCGGTGGTCCGGGCGGTGGCGACGGTGGCCTCGAACGTGGCCGGGTCGGCGAGCAGCAGGTCGACGGCGCTGAGCGTCGGTGGGTCGCCCGCCTCGGTCAGCCGGTACCGGTACGGGGCGAGCAGCAGCCCCTCGGTCAGCCCCCGCACCGCGGCCGGAGTGACCTCGGCCGGCAGCGCGATAGTGATATGCGTCTCATCCGCGGCGGAGCGGGCCAGGGCCGCGCCTGCCGTCCGCCAGGCCGCCTCGCCACCGTCGCCGATGCCGAGCAGCAGGAGCCGGCCCGGGGTACGACCGGGGCGAAGCTGGGTGTGGATCTCGCCGGCTCGGCCGGTCAGTCGGGCCGCCGGCACCAGCGCGGCTGCCTCTCCGGCCGTGTCGTCCGGGGGCGTCGTGGCGGTCGACACGGGCTCGACCGAGGCACCTCCGTCCACCGCCGGATCGACGGGACGGACAGGCAGGACGAGGACGTCGAGCCGGTCGGGCTCAGCGGTCAGACGGATGGCGAGCACGCGGAACCGTACCTCCAGGAAAGTGTCGCGGAGCGGGACTGAGCCGCCTGCCCGCGCCGATGAAGACCCTGAGCCACCGGCGATACCGGTGGCTCAGGGTCCGAAGAACGCTCCGGGCGGCGCAAGCCGCCCGGACCACTCCTTACTCAGCCGGCCGCCGCCTTCAACGCGTCACCGAGCGCGTTGGCCTCGTCGGGAGTCATCTCGACGACGAGCCGGCCACCACCCTCCAGCGGGACCCGCATGACGATGCCCCGCCCCTCCTTGGTGACTTCCAGCGGACCGTCGCCCGTCCGCGGCTTCATCGCCGCCATGTTGTCTCCCCTCAGACCTACACCAGGGTCGGTGGGTTGCCCCACAGCCACTTCGTCACGACCACCCGCAACAGTCGCGGGGGTGTCGACAGACGATTTTCCCTGATGAACACCGCCGGACCCAAACCGGAGCAGCATTGATGTAACAGCATCTAGCTTATCTTGAGAAGGCCTGTCACAATGTGCGGTCATGCAGGCACGGTCGGCACTCTTCGACCTGTACGGCGACCACCTCCGACCCAGGGGTGGCCGCGCACCGGTTGCTGCCCTGGTCAAGCTGCTGGCGCCGCTGGGAATTGCACCGCCAGCCGTTCGCACGGCCGTGTCCCGGATGGTGCGCCAGGGCTGGCTCGAACCGCTGCGGTTGATCTCCGGACCGGGCTATTCGATCACACCGAAAGCCGCCCGGCGACTCGACGAGGCAGCGTCGCGGATCTACCGGACCGGCCGGGTCACCTGGGACGGCCGGTTCGATCTGCTGGTGTTGGAGGCCCCCGGCTCCCGACGGGACCGGCAGCGGCTCGCCGCCAACCTGAGTTTCCTCGGCTACGGCACACTCGACGAGCAGACCTGGGTCGCGACCCGCCCCGCCGACGACGTCGACCTGATCCTCGCCGAGGCCGGCATCCGGTTCGAGCGGTTCACCGCCTCGCACTTCTCGGGCACCCCCGGCGCCATGGGTGTGGTCCGCCGCGCATGGAACCTGACCGAGATCGGCCGCGCCTACGAGCGGTTCGTCGCGGACCAGCGCCCACTCCTCTCCGCCGTCACCGTGCGCAGCAGCGACGAGGAGGCGTACGCGACCCGGTTCCGGCTCGTGCACGCCTGGCGTACGTTCCTCTTCCGGGACCCGCAGCTGCCCCCGGCGCTGCTGCCCGAACGCTGGCCCGGCACCGCCGCGGCCAGTTTCTTCGACCGGCACGCGGCCCGCCTGCGTCCGGCCGCGGACCGGTACGTCGAACAGTGCCTCGATGCCGGCAACCGCCTCGTCCGACAGAAGGGTCGTTAGACACGTGACCGAGCCGCTGCTGGTCGACCGGACCGACGCCGTCGTCACCCTCACGCTGAACCGGCCGAACGCGATGAACGCGCTCGACGTGGCGCTGAAGGAGGCGCTGCGGGACGCCCTGGCGGAGCTGGAGACCGACCGGTCCTGCCGGGCCGTCGTGCTGGCCGGGGCCGGCACCTCGTTCAGCGCCGGTCAGGATCTACGCGAACACGTGTCGACCCTGGAAAACTCCGCAAATGATCCGCTGGGCACCGTGCGGGCGCACTACAACCCGATCGCCGCTCGGCTCGCCAACCTGCCCAAGCCGGTGATCGCCGCGGTTCGTGGCATGGCCGCCGGCGCGGGCGCGTCGTTGGCGTTCCTCGCCGACATCCGCATCGGTGGCCCGACCACCAGCTTCCTGATGGCCTTCGCCAAGGTGGGCCTCGCCGCCGACACCGGCGCCTCCTGGACCCTGCCCCGGCTGGTCGGCCACGCCAAGGCGGTGGAGCTGCTGCTGCTGGCGGAGCCCGTCCGCGCCGAGGAGGCCTGCCGGCTGGGCCTGCTCAACCGGCTGGTGGATGACGACGAGAAGGTGTTGCCGACCGCCCAGGAGCTGGCCGCTCGCCTCGCCGCCGGTCCGACCATCGCCTACGGGGCGATCAAGCGGCAGCTCTCCATCGCCGACGCCGGCACCCTCGCCGACGCCCTTGCGGCCGAGGCGCAGGCCCAGTCGATCTGCGGTGCCACCGCCGATCACCGGGCGGCCACGCTCGCCTTCGTCGCCAAGCAGAAACCGGTCTTCGAGGGACGCTGAACGCAATTCACACGCCGCCCTTACCGTCCTCGAACACCGGCCGCCTAACGTCGGCGTCCATGAGCGATCGTGAAGCGGTGGCGCACCTGCTGCGCCGGGCCACCTTCGGGCCGACCGCAGACGAGGTGGACGCCGCCGAGCGGGCCGGTCCGGCGGCCACCCTGGACAGCCTGCTCACCCCGACCCGCGCCGATCGTGGCGCGGCGGCCACTCCGCCGCCGGTGCTGGCCACCGACCCGTACGCCCAGCTGAGCGGCAAATCCACCCGCGAGCAGCGGCAGCAGGCCAACGCGGAGCGTCGCAAGCAGCTCCAGCAGATCACCGGCTGGTGGCTGGACCGGATGGTGGCCGCCGAGGACGGGCTGACCGAGAAGCTGCTCTTCTTCTGGCACGGGCACTGGGCGACGAGCGCGCAGAAGGTCAAGTCGGCCCGGGTGATGCAGGGCCAACTGGACACGCTGCGCCGGCACGGACGGGGGCCGCTGGCCCCCCTCGTCGCCGCGATGGTGCGCGACCCCGCCCTGATCATCTGGCTGGACGGGCAGAAGAACACCCGCAAGGCGCCGAACGAGAACCTGGCCCGCGAGCTGATGGAGTTGTTCACCCTCGGCATCGGCACCTACTCCGAGGCGGACGTGAAGGCCGGCGCGCGTGCCCTGACGGGCTGGGTGGTCGACAGGCGTACCGGGGTGGCCCACTTCGAGGCCAAACGACACGACCCCGGCGCGAAGACCATCCTCGGCCAGAGCGGCCAGTTCGACGCCGAGTCGTACGCCGCTCTGCTGGCCGCCCAACCCGCGGCGGCGACCTTCGTGGCCGGCCGGCTCTGGTTCCGCTACGCCGGCACCGACGTCCCGGCACCGCAGGGCCTGGCCGGCGCGGACACCATCGCGACCCTGCGGGCGATCCTCTCGTCGCCGGCCTTCGCACAGACCCGGGGCACGCTCGTCAAGCAGCCGGTGGAGTGGCTGGTCGGCGCACTGCGGCAGTTGGGCATCCGACCCTCCGCCCTACCCGAGCAGCAACACAAACAACTACTGGCCGGCCTGAACGCGCTGGACCAGGTGCCGCTGCGACCGCCGAGCGTGGGCGGCTGGCCGGCCGGGGCCGCCTGGCTGACCACCTCGTCGCTGCAGGCCCGGCTGCGCACGGCCGGGATGCTCGCCGCCGCGGTGGCACCGGCGGTGCTGGCCCGGCTGACCGCCGCGCCCACCGCCGGTCGGCCGGACGCGCTGGCCCGGCTGCTGGTGGTCGACGGCTGGAGCGCGCGCACCCGCGCCGCCCTCACCCCGCTGGCCGGCGAGCCCCGCAAGCTGCTGGCCGCCGGCCTGGTCAGCCCCGAATACACAGTCAGCTGAGCGGAGGAGTCGACATGGACACCCAGACCCGACGCAGGTTCCTGCTGACCAGCGGGGTGGTCGGCGCGGGCGCGCTGGCCGCCGGCGCCGGCGCGTACAGCCTGCGGGACCTGCTGGACACCAGCGGGGACCGTGATCCGCAGGCCCGCACGCTGGTGCTGGTGACCCTCTACGGCGGCAACGACGGGCTCAACACGGTCATCCCGTACGCCGATCCGGCCTACCGGGCGGCCCGCCCCGAGCTGGCGTACCCGGACGGCGAGGTGCTGCGGTTGGACGACGGTTTCGGCCTCAACCCGGCACTGGCCGGCCTGCACCGGCGCTGGTCCGACGGTGGGCTGGCGATCGTGCGCGGGGTCGGCTACCCGAAGCCGGACCGCAGCCACTTCCGGTCGATGGACATCTGGCACACCGCGCAGCCGGACCGGCCGGGCAACACCGGTTGGCTGGGTCGTTGGCTGGACTCCGCCGGTGGGGACCCCCGGCTGGCGGTCTCCTTCGAGCCGGCGCTGCCGCCACTGCTGGCCGGGGAGCGGAGCGCGGGCGCGGCCGTGCCGGTGGCCGACCGGAAGGCCGCCAAGGGGCTGCCCGCCGAGACGCTGGCCGCGCTCGCCGCCGCCGAGGCGGGTGAGTCGGCGGCCCGGGGCCGGGCCGCCGCCTGCTTCGCCGACCTGCGGTCGGTGGACGAGATGATCCGCCAGGTACGCGACTCCGCCGACCCGGACGCGGCGGACCCGGACGGCGAGCAGGCGCCCGCCACGGCGACCGGCGGGGCACGCACCCCACTCGACGCGCAGCTCGACCTGGTCGCCCAGTGCGTCGAGGCGGGAGTGTCCACCCGGGCCTTCTCGGTGTCGCTCGGCGGCTTCGACACGCACGCCGACGAGAAGCAGTTGCAGGCCGTCCTGCTGGGTCAGGTGGACCGGGCGTTGACCGGGTTCGCCGACCGGATGAGTCGCACCGAGGCGGGCCGCAAGGTGGTGGTGGCGGTCTACTCCGAGTTCGGCCGTCGCGTCCGGGCCAACGCCTCGGACGGCACCGACCACGGCACCGCCTCGGACGTGCTGCTGCTCGGTGCGGGTGTCCGGGGTGGCTGGCACGGTGCGCCGCCGAGCCTCACCGATCTCGACGACGGCGACCTGAAATACACCACCGACTTCCGGGATGTCTACGCCACGCTGCTGGAACGGGTGCTGGACACCGACCCGGGCCCGATCCTCGCCGACTGGCGGGGACGAGTGGACAAGCTCTTCTAGTCGTCCTCTTCCGGGTCCTGGTTGGCCTGCTCGCCCAGCACGAACGCCTGCATGGCCAGCTCGTCGCCGGACGGCGAGACGAAGGTGGGCAGCTCACGCGGGCCCAACTCCTGCACGTACGACCAGAACAGTCGGACCGCCTCGGCCCGCGTGGCGGCCTCGATCGGCAGGTCGAGGCTGACCAGCCAGGTGCGCCGGGCCGGGGGTGGGCCGAGCTGGTCGGCCAGCGCCCGGAAGGCCGCCGGGTCCAGGGCGGTGACCGGCCCGTCGAGCGTCAGCAGGTCGGCCGGCACCGGCTCGTCGAAGGACCGCCGGGTGTACGCCACGACGACGGTCTCCGGCTCGACCGGCGACTGGGGGTCGTCCGGATCGTCCCGGTGGCGCTGACCCGCCGTGCTGACCCGACCGAGCGCGACCAGCCGTGGTGGCGCGTCGACGAGCACCGCCACCCGGTCTCCCGGCCCCGGCCGGGCGATGCCGGCCAGGCCGGTCAGCTCCAACGTGTCGTGGTGCACGAGCCGCTCGGCCTCGTACCGCTCGGCGGGCAGCAGCACCGCCCAGGTGCCCACGCCGTCGGCACGGCCGGATCCACCGGCCCGGTACGCGGTCTCGGTCGTCATACCCGCCATCCCATCATGTCGCCGGTCAGCGGGTGACGTGACAGCCGACGATGTGATCGTCGACCATGCCGGTGGCCTGCATCAGCGCGTACGCGGTGGTCGGGCCGACGAACCGGAAGCCGCGCTTCTTGAGTGCCTTGGCCATCGCCGTCGACTCCGCGGTGATCGGCGCCAGCTCGGCGAATGAGGTGAGGCGGGCGGGCCGGGGCGCCGGGGCGAAGGACCAGAGCAGCGCGGACAGCCCTTCCGGCACCTCCAGGGCGGCGCGGGCATTGGCGATCGCCGCCTCGATCTTGGCCCGGTTGCGGACGATGCCGGCGTCGGCGAGCAGCCGGGTCACGTCGGCGTCGGAGTAGCCGGCGACCGTCGGAATGTGGAACTCGTCGAAGGCCAGCCGGAACGCCGGGCGCTTGCGCAGGATCGTCAGCCAGGACAACCCGGACTGGAACGCCTCAAGCGTCATCCGCTCGTACAGTGCGTCGTCGCCGTGCAGCGGCCGCCCCCACTCGGTGTCGTGGTAGACGGCGTAGTCGGGGGTGCTCGACCCCCAGGCGCAACGGGGCAGCCCGTCGGCACCGATCACCAGGTCAGTCACGTCGTACACGCTAGGGCATCGGTCCGACACCCCGTCGCCACCGCCGGGTTGGCAGGGTGCCGGTCGCGCTCAGGGCAGCCGGCCCTGCTCCACCAGACGGGCGAACCTCTTCAGCGCCTGGGTGAGGCCGAGCTTGGAGCCCGGCCAGAGCACCGGCCACGCCAGTCGACCGGCCCGGCCGCCCGGCAGGTGGAACCACTCGTGCCAGACGACCTGGGTGCGGTCCCGGCCCAACTGCGTGCAGCGCAGCACACCCGGGCCGCGCAGCAACTGGCCGTAGTGCACCACGCCGATCTCGTACGGCTCGTCGACGCGGGTCACCCGCATCTCGTCGCGCAGCACGGCCCGGCCGATCGCGGTCACGGCCTCGATCCGGCTGCCCTCGCGCCCGTCGCCCTCGACCACGCGGACGCGGGTGAACGGGATCCAGTCGGACTGACGCTCCCAGGCGAGCAGGGCGGCGAAGACCCGCTCGGCCGGGGCGTCGACGATCACGGTGGCGGTTACCTCACCAGCACCGGGGTGGGCGGCCTCACGAAGATCGTCCGCCCCGCCCGGCCCGGTCACGCCGACTCCGACCGAACCGTCGCGCCGTGTTGCCCGGTGCCGGCGGCGGGCGCGCCGTCGGTCTGCTCACGATCGGCCGGCTCGTCGCTCGGGGGAACGACGGCCACGCCGTCGGAATCCGCGGGTGACGAGGTGGCGGTGGGCAGCGGACCCGTGCCGGTCGCGCCGACCGGCGCAGCTCCGGAGCCCGCCTCGTCGGTCGACGAGACCGCCGCGACGTCGGACTCCGCGACGTCGGGCTGGGCCGCGTCGGGCTGGGCCGCGTCCGCGGACGCCGCCTTGCTGGCGGACTGTTCGCGGGCGTCACGCAGCACGTCCGCGTCGTCGGTGCGGCCCTCACGCAACGCGGCGACCTCCGCCTCCAGTACGCCGATCAGCTCCGACTTGTAGCCGATGTCGTAGGCGGCACGGCGCATCGCCTGATCGACCTGGGACATCCGGTACCCGCGCAGAGCGGTGTCGAAACGGACCGCGCCCACGTCGGACTCACGCAGTGGTCGGGTGCCGGGCAACGCCACGGCCTGCGAATCCGGCTCGGCGGGCACCAGACCGGGATCACGGCCGCTGACCAGCACCGTCACGCCGAATACGACCGCCGCGACCGTCAACGCCACGACCAGGAGGAGCAGAAGCTGACCCATGTACTGATCGTGGCACGGCAGCCGGCCGGTAGCGACCCCGCCACCCGTCCCGATCACGATCCGTACCGACGCCGCCCACGGTCGCGGCCCGGCTACCAGCTAGCGTCGGGGTCGGCCGACGCGGCGGCGACGGCGGACTCTCGGGAGGCGGGCATGGCCGGGGCGCTTCGGCTGGGCGGGCGCACGTTCGCCCCCGACGAGCTGGTGGTGATGGCGATCATCAACCGCACACCGGACTCGTTCTTCGACCGGGGGGCCACCTTCGCCGCCGACAGCGCTCTGCGTGCGGTGGAGCGGGCCGTGGCCGAGGGCGCGGCGATCATCGACATCGGCGGGGTCAAGGCGGGCCCCGGCGTGGAGGTGGACGTCGTCGAGGAGATCCGCCGCACGGTGGACACCATCGCCACCGTCCGGGCCGCGTTCCCCGAGGTGGTGATCTCGATCGACACCTGGCGCGCCGAGGTGGCGACGGAGGCCGTGGCGGCCGGCGCCGACCTGCTCAACGACACCTGGTCGGGTGCCGACCCGGCCCTGGCCCGGGTGGCCGCGCGGACCGGCGCGGGCCTGGTCTGCGCGCACGCCGGCGGCCTGGTCCCCCGGACCAGACCGCACCGCGCCGCCTTCACCGACGTGGTCGCCGACGTCGTCGCGACGGTGACCGGCCTCGCTGAGCGCGCGGTGGCGGCCGGGGTACGCCCCGACGGCATCCTCATCGACCCGGCGCACGACTTCGGCAAGAACACCCGGCACTCCCTGGAGATCACTCGCCGACTGGGCGAGCTGACCGGCACCGGCTGGCCGGTGCTGGTGGCGCTCTCCAACAAGGACTTCATCGGTGAGTCGCTGGACCTGCCGGTGCCCGAACGGCTGGAGGGGACGCTCGCCGCGACGGCGGTCTCGGCCTGGTTGGGCGCCCGGGTGTTCCGGGCCCACCAGGTCGGCCCGACCCGCCGGGTGCTGGACATGGTGGCCTCGATCCGGGGCGACCGCCCGCCGGCGGCGACCCGCCGCGGCCTGGCCTGACTGTCCGGTCGTCGCCGCACCCGACCGCCGACGGTCGGGCCGACCCGGCACGATCGCCGCAGGTCGGGGCGCTCAGGTCCAGCGGAGGATGTTCCGGCGCCAGGCGTAGAGGATGCCGAGCGCGAGCACCGCCACGAACACCGCCATCTCCACCACCGTCACCAGACCGAAGCCCGGCCGGTCGAAGACCACCGCCCACGGGAAGAGGAACACCGCCTCGACCGCGAACAGCACGTACAGGTACGCGTACACGTAGTAGCGGATCTGCATCTGTGCCCAGTCCGCGCCGACCGGGTCGAGCCCGCACTCGTAGCTGGCCCGCTTGCCGGGCGGGTCGGCCGGACGCGCGGGGCGTAACACCCGGTTGGCCGAGAACGCCGTAACAAAGAACAGAACGCTGGCGAGCAGCAAGAGACCGAGCGTCGCGTACGAGCCCAGGTATCCGGTCACAGTCGGGAGCCTACCGCCCGCCCGGAGTGGCCGTCCCAAACACGTTACGGATTTGTTTCCACACGGGACTAGTGCACCGGGGCAACTGTTACGGATATTGGACCCCCACCCATGTCACCGGAGGACAGATGGCCCGCCTGAAGGCATCGCCCGGTACGCGGGCGGTTGGGCCGCGCCCCACGTCCCTGCTGGCGGTCTCGCTCGCGCTCGGTCTGCTCGCGGCGCTCGCCGTTGGGCCGGCCTGGGCCAGCGCGGCGGCACCGGACGCGGTCCCGGTCGTGTTGTCGACCGACCCGGTCAACGAACCGGGGGGCGACCCCGGGGCCACCCCGACGCAGGACCCGCCGCCGACCGAGGAACCGAGCGGGGACCCGGTGCCGACCAACCCGGCGCCGGAGACCACCGCGGCGCCACCGGAGACGACGCCACCGGCGCCGGAGACCACCGCGCCAGAGGTGCCGCCGGCACCGAGCAACGCCGCGCCCGGGCCGGGCGGAGCACCCACACCGGTGCCCCCGGTGCCGCCGGCTCCCCCGGTCCCGTCGGTCCGCCCGCCGGCCCCGGGTCCGGAGGCACCGCCGCCGAACCCGCTCGGCGTGCAGGTCACCACCCAGGACGTCACCCTCACCGAGGCGTACTGGAACGCGGCCAGCTCGGCCGCCACCCTCCAGGTGACTGTCAACAACACCGGCACGACGGCACAACGCATCCGCCTCTCGTACACGCTGCCGGCCGGGCTGACCGACGCCGGGACGAAGGGCTGCACCGCCGCCGGCGGCGGCGCGTACTCCTGTGGGGCCTGGACGACCGGAGCCGGCGCCCGGTTCAGCGCCCTGCTCCGCCTGCGGGTCGACGGCACCGCGTGGCAGAGGATGCCTCTCGCCGGCTCCGTCCGGGTCGTCGCGGACGCGCCGGGCGTGCCCAGGGAAGCGGTCGACGACCAGGGTTTCGCGGTGCTCTTCCCGCCCGGCCCGCCGGTGCCCGGGATCACGCTGGCCGCCGACGAGGTCGCCTTCGACATCAGCGGCGCCGCCAGTGCCCTCGCGCTCCGGCTGGGCAACACCGGCACGGTGGACGCCGCCGGTCAGGTCGAGGTCGTCCTGCCGGCCGGGGTGACCGTCCCGACCCCGCCGCCCGGCTGCGTGGCGGTCGACGAGACCAGGACCCGGTGCGACGCGGGCCCGGTGCCGGCGGGCGAGACCGTCGAGTTGCGGCTGCCGGTGGAGGCGACGCCGCAGGCCCAGCGGGAAGCGCCGTCGTCCGGTGCCCTGATCGGTCGACTCGACCCGCGCAGCGGCCCGACCCGGCAGGTGCAGATGAGCTTCCGGATCACCGCGGCGGCCGCGCTGGCCACACCGGTGGTCTCACCACCCGCGCCGACCGGCTCCCAGGGCGTACTCCCCGGGGGTGTCGCCGCCGGCGACGACGGGATGACCTCGGTGCAGCGCACCGCGGTCCTCCTGATCGTGGTGTCCGGCCTGCTGGTGGTGCTGGCTCTCACCCTGGCCACCACGGCGCTGCGCCGCCGGTTCTCCGGCTCCAGGCCCGAGCCCGCGCCCCACGCCGCCGACTGATCGACGGGCGACCCCGACCGCGCGTGCTCGGGGTCGCCGGGGTCGCCGAGTGGTGATCTGAATTACGGCGGGCGGTGCGTAAGACCGCAAACCAGGGCATTCCCTAGCCCAGGGTGGTCCCAGTCGGCGGACCTCCGGCAGTGGTTAGGGCCCCCTTAGACGTAGGCTCTCGGGTGAGGGTACGACAGCGGCCGGACTCGCCTGAGGCGGTGCGGTGAAACGTCGCGTCAAGGAGGTTCCGTGGCCGGGCAAGGCGAGGTCACCATCATGTTCAGCCGCCCGTGCGCCCGCGCGCAGCGAGGCGTGAGTGCGAGGAGTGAGCCGGTCTTGCCAGCCCCGCAGTCGCGAACGAAGGTGGCACAGTGACCAAGCAGATCCGTCAGCTCGACCGGGTCGTCATCCGGTTCGCCGGTGACTCCGGCGACGGCATGCAGTTGACCGGCGACCGGTTCACCTCGGAGACGGCGCAGCTCGGCAACGACATCTCCACGCTGCCCAACTTCCCCGCCGAGATCCGGGCTCCCGCCGGCACCCTGCCCGGTGTGTCGAGCTTCCAGGTGCACTTCGCCGACTACGACATCCTCACCCCGGGCGACGCGCCCAACGTGCTGGTGGCGATGAACCCGGCGGCCCTCAAGGCCAACCTGGCCGACCTGCCGCGCGGCGCGGACATCATCGTCAACACCGACGAGTTCACCAGGCGCAACCTCGCCAAGGTCGGCTACCAGGCCAGCCCGTTGGACGACGACTCGCTGGCGGGTTACGTCGTGCACCCGGTGGCGCTGACCTCGATGACGGTCGGCGCGCTCGCCGACTACCAGGTGTCCAAGAAGGACGCCGAGCGGTCGAAGAACATGTTCGCCCTCGGCCTGCTCTCCTGGATGTACTCGCGACCGTACGAGTCGACGCTACGCTTCCTGGAGCGCAAGTTCGCGTCCCGCCCGGAGCTGGTCGCGGCGAACGTCGCCGCCTTCAAGGCCGGCTGGAACTTCGGCGAGACCACCGAGGACTTCGGGGTCCGCTACGAGGTCAAGCCGGCCAAGATGAAGCCGGGCACCTACCGCAACATCACCGGCAACGCGGCGCTCTCGCTGGGGCTGGTCGCCGCCGGGGTCCGCTCCGGGCTGCCGGTCTTCCTCGGCGCGTACCCGATCACTCCGGCGTCGGACATCCTGCACGAGCTGAGCAAGCACAAGCGCTTCGGCGTGCTCACCGTGCAGGCCGAAGACGAGATCGCCGCGGTCGGCGCGGCGCTTGGCGCGTCGTACGGCGGGTCGCTCGGCGTGACCACCACCAGCGGCCCGGGTGTGGCACTCAAGAGCGAGACGATCTCGCTGGCGGTGGCGCTGGAGCTGCCGCTGGTGATCGTGGACGTGCAGCGCGCCGGCCCGTCGACCGGCATGCCGACCAAGACCGAGCAGGCCGACCTCAACATGGCGCTCTACGGTCGGCACGGAGAGGCACCGGTCGCGGTGATCGCGCCCCGGTCACCATCGGACTGCTTCTTCGCGGCGTTGGAGGCGGCCCGGATCGCGCTGACCTACCGCACGCCGGTGATCCTGCTGTCCGACAACTACGTGGCCAACGGCTCGGAGCCGTGGCTGCTGCCCGACGTGGAGTCGCTGCCCGACCTGCGGGTCGAGTTCGCCACCGAGCCCAACGGCGACGACGGCACCACCTTCCTGCCCTACCTGCGCGACCCGGAGACCCTGGCCCGCCCGTGGGCGATCCCCGGCACCGCCGGGCTGGAGCACCGCATCGGCGGCCTGGAGAAGGCCGACAAGACCGGTGACATCTCCTACGACCCGGCCAACCACGACTTCATGGTGCGCACCCGCGCCGCCCGGATCGAGGCGATCCCGGTGCCGGACATCGAGGTGGAGGACCCGGACGGCGACGCCCGGGTGCTGGTCCTCGGCTGGGGCTCGACGTACGGGCCGATCGGCGCGGCCTGCCGTGGGGTGCGCCAGCGCGGCCTGTCCATCGCCCAGGCGCACCTGCGGCACCTGGCCCCGATGCCGGCCAACCTCGGTGCGGTGCTGCGCTCGTACGACAAGGTGGTCATCCCGGAGATGAACCTGGGCCAGCTCGCCCACGTCATCCGGGCCCGCTACCTGGTCGACGCGATCAGCTACAACCAGGTCCGTGGCCTGCCGTTCACGGCCGCCGAGCTGGAGACGACGCTGGAAGAGGTCCTGAAGAATGTCTGAGCCCGTCGCCCTCAAGCTCACCGCGAAGGACTTCAAGTCCGACCAGGAGGTGCGTTGGTGCCCCGGCTGTGGTGACTACGCCATCCTGGCGGCCATCCAGCAGTTCATGCCGGAGCTGAACATCCCGCGGGAGCGCACCGTCTTCGTCTCCGGGATCGGCTGCTCGTCCCGCTTCCCGTACTACATGAACACGTACGGGATGCACTCGATCCACGGCCGTGCCCCGGCGATCGCGACCGGCCTGTCGGTGTCCCGACCGGACCTGTCGGTCTGGGTGGTCACCGGTGACGGCGACGCGCTGTCCATCGGCGGCAACCACCTGATCCACGCGTTGCGGCGCAACGTCAACCTCAAGATCCTGCTGTTCAACAACCGGATCTACGGTCTGACCAAGGGTCAGTACTCGCCGACCTCCGAGGTCGGCAAGGTCACCAAGTCGACCCCGGCCGGCTCGGCGGACGCCCCGTTCAACCCGCTCTCGCTCGCCCTCGGCGCGGAGGCCAGCTTCGTCGGCCGAACCATCGACTCGGACCGCAAGCACCTGCAGTCGGTGCTGCGGGCCGCCGCCGAGCACAAGGGTTCGGCGTTCGTGGAGATCTACCAGAACTGCAACATCTTCAACGACGGGGCGTTCGAGCAGCTCAAGGACCCGTCCACCCGGGACGACTACCTGATCCGCCTGGAGCACGGCCAGCCGATCACCTTCGGCGCCGACGGGCAGTTCTGCGTGGTGCACCCGCCGGGTGGCTTCGGCCTGGAGGTCCGGGAGACCAGTTCGGTCCGCCCGGAGGAGATCGTCGTGCACGACGCGACGGTGACCGACCCGGCGTACGCCTTCGCGCTGTCCCGGTTGCCCGGCCTGGACCTGCGCAACACCCCGATCGGGGTGTTCCGCTCGGTGGACCGACCGTCCTACGACAGCGTGGTGCAGGGTCAGCTCGCGGCCGCCAGGGCGACTGTCACCGAGACCCCCGAGCAGCAGCTCGCCGGCCTGCTGGGCAGCGGCGACACCTGGACCATTCTCTGACCCGTCCGACCTGACGAGAGCGGCCGTCCCCGATCCGGGGGCGGCCGCTCTCGTTCGTACCGGTGCTGGCTCAGCGCTGGGCGGCGGCCGGCGTCCAGAGGTTGTCGATCTCCTTCTCGGTGGCCGCGAGGCTCGCCTCGTGCAGCGGGATCAGCTCGGCCATCGCCGGCACCGAGGGCGCCAGGGTCAGCTCGGTGCTGATGAAGCGCGGCTCCAGCCCGGTCATCGACAGGCCGTGCGGGAGCCACTGCTCGGCGTGGTCCCATCCGTGCCGTGGGGTGCCCTCGCCGTAGCCGCCACCCCGGGTGGCCAGCACCACGAACTCGCGGCCGCCGAGCAGGCCCTCCTGCGTCGTCGGGTCGTAGGTGAGCCCGGCGACGATCAGGTGGTCGACCCAGGACTTGACGCTGCTGGGTGCGCCGTAGTTGTAGAGCGGCAGGCCGAGCAGCACCACGTCGGCCTGCTTCACCTCGTCGACCAGCCGCTCGCTGAGCTCCCAGGACTCGCGCTGTGCCGGGGTGTGCTGGTCCGCGGGCGTCATCCGGGCCAGGCCGCCCGCCGCGTCCAGGTGGGGCAGCGGATCCGCGCCCAGGTCCCGGTAGGTCACCGTGCCATCCGGATGGGCCGCACGCCACGTGGCGACCGCGCGGGCGGTGAGCCGGCGGCTGACCGACCAGTCACCCCGAATGCTCGAGTCGATATGCAGCAAATGCATTATTCCTCCTCCAAGGATCGTCTGTGCAGCACCAACTATTTATAGCAGGCCGATGTTCCGTCGGGTCGGTAGACTGGGTCACATGTCCGCGCAGCCGCTCGACTCCGCAGAGCACCGCTCGGGCGCCCTCCTGGACCATCTGGCCCGACGGATGCGACTGCGGTCGGAGTCGGTGCTGGCACCGCTGGGGCTACGCCCCCGGCACCTGGTCGCGCTCACCGTGCTGCGCGCTGGCGGCGGCACCGGCCAACAGGCGCTCGCCACGATCCTGGAAATGGACAGCACCAACATCGTCGGGCTGCTCAACGACCTGGAGGCGGAGCAGCTGGTGGAGCGTCGGCGCTCCCCCGAGGATCGCCGCCGGCACGTCGTCGAGCTCACCGAAAACGGGGCGAAACGCCTCAACGAGGCCGAATGTGCCCTGGCCAGTGCCGAGGACGAGGTGCTGGGCGCTCTGGATCCCGCCGAGCGGGAGACGCTCTACAAGCTGCTGAGCCGGGCCTCCAGCGGCACGTCGGTCAGCTGCACCGAGGTGCTCAGCGGCACCGACGACACCTGCTGACCAGCCGCCACCACAGCCGCCCGACGATCAGGCGGTCGTCGCCGACTGCGGGCGGTCGTCGCGTACGTGCACCAGCATGTCGCCGGTCTCGATCACCGCGCCGGCCCGGTCGGCCAGGGTGACCACCTTGCCGCGGCGCACCAGAGCGATCACCAACGATTCCAGTTCGCGTGGTGAACGGCCCACCTCGTCCCGCTCCGCCGAGCGCATCGCCAACGCCATGCCCTGACCCGGAGTGAGCAGATCCTCCACCACGTCGATCAGCGGCGGGGCCGAGGTGGACAGGCCGAGCAGCCGGCCCGCGGTGGCCGACGAGACGATCACGTGATGCGCGCCACTCTGCTTGAGCAGGGGCGCGTTCTCCGCCTCGCGGGCCGCCGCGATGATCCGGACCTGCCCGGCGGTGAGCTGCCGTACGGTGAGCGCGACGAGCACCGACGCGTCGTCACTGTCGGTCGCGATGATCACGGCCTTGGCGTTCTTGACGTGCGCCTCGTTCAGCACCGACGAGCGGGTCGCCGAGCCCTCGATCGCCACCAGACCGGCGGAGGTGGCCTGCCGCAGGGCGGCCGCGCTGCGCTCCACCACCACGATCCGCGACCGGTCCAGACCATTCTCCAGCAGCGCGGAGACCGCGCTCCGCCCCTTCGTGCCGTAGCCGCAGATGATGACGTGGTCCTTCACGCTTCTCCTCCACCGCGACAGGCGACGGCCGGTCCGGTACTGCTCGGTCAGAACTTCCAGGGTGGTGCCGACCAGGATGATCAGGAAGATCACTCGGGCCGGAGTGATGAAGAGGACGTTGACCAGCCGGGCCGACGGCGCGGCCGGCGTGATGTCGCCGTAGCCGGTGGTGGAGAGCGACACGACCGCGTAGTAGAAGCAGTCGAGCAGGGTGAGGCCGTCCTCGTTGACATCGCGGTAGCCGTCCCGGCCCAGATAGACCGCGGCGACCACGGCGAAGACCAGGCCCAGGGCGGCGGCGAGCCGCAGGCTCAGCGCGCTCAGCGGGCCCCGGCGCTGCGCGGGAAAATGGATCACCGTCGAACCTGCCCCGCCACCGTCGCCTGCACGAGCACAACATAGCGGGTACGCCGTGCCCGGCACGTCCGGGTTGCGCAGCGGACCAGCGTCGCCGAGCGGCGCGGGCCCGGACGGGTCGGCCCGGACGGCCGGAGACGGGCATGATGAGGATGTTCCCGACGACGACCGCGAAAGTGAGGCCGGCATGTCGTTGCTGCGACGAGTCATCGGCGGAGTGCTCCGCCGACTGCGCCAGAGCCAGGGCCGAACACTGCGTGAGGTGGCCGCGTCCGCCGGTGTCTCCGTGCCCTACCTGTCCGAGGTCGAGCGCGGTCGCAAGGAGGCCTCCTCGGAGGTGCTCGCGGCGATCTGCCGGGCGCTCGGCATCCGCCTCTCCGACCTGCTGGAGGCGGCCCGCGACGACCTGCGCCGGGTGGAGCCTCGGGTCCCGGCCGGGCCACGGGCGCAACTCCCCCGACTCGACCGCGCCGAGGCGGCTCGGCACGACACGGGCCAGCACGCACTGCGGACGAGCCGGCCGGTCCTGCACCGGACGCCCGGGGCGAGCGGCCCGACCCTCTGCGTCGGGGCGATGGCCTCCGCCGGTGGCTCGCGCTCCGGTCCGCGTACCGCCGCTCTGCGTGCCTGTGCGGGAGCCCGGGCGGGCGCGCGGCGGGTGATCGCCGCGTAGGCCGCGCGCGTTCTGCCGTCGGCGGATCTGCCGGCGGCAGAATCACTGGGCCAACGCCCACTGTCGCCGCACGCTGGAGGGGCCGGTCCACCGGGCGGTCCCACCGCTCGCCGGCACGGTGGAAGGCGGCGACCGATGATCTCCCACGGCGTGTGGATGGTGGACGGCGCGCAGCCGTCCTTCGGCGACCAGGTGTTCGAGCGGCTGCTGCGGGAACGGATCGTCTTCCTCGGCACCGAGGTGACCGAGGAGTCGGCCAACCAGATCTGTGCGCAGATCCTGCTGCTCGCCGCGGAGGACGCCGACCGCGACATCTTCCTCTACATCAACTCGCCGGGCGGGTCGGTGAGCGCGGGGATGGCGGTCTACGACACGATGCGCTACGTCCGCAACGACGTGGCCACCCTGGCGCTCGGGTTCGCCGGCTCGATGGGGCAGTTCCTGCTCTGCGCGGGCGCGGCCGGCAAACGCTACGCGCTGCCGCACTCGCGGATCATGATGCACCAGCCGTCCGGTGGAATGGGCGGCACCGCCTCGGACATCAGGATCCAGGCGGAGAACATGCTGTACGTGAAGCGGACGATGCAGGAGCTGATCGCCCAACACAGTGGACGGACGCTTGAGGAAATCCAGCGGGACTGGGACCGGGACCGGTGGTTCACCGCCGAACAGGCCCGGGACTACGGCCTCATCGACCAGGTGCTCAGCCGGGCCGAGCAGCTGCCGACAGCCTGATCCCCGCGACTGGACCCACCCTGACCTGCGGCGCCGCCACCACGGGCAAAACCGGGTAGCGGCCGCCCATTAGGGTCACGTCTATGCGCCGATTGATACCCACCCTTTCGATAGCCCTCGCCGTCGCCCTCGTTGGCGGCTGCGGCACCAACTCCGACAAGCCGGCGACGCCCGGTGGGTCGGCCGCCCCGGCGACGTCCAAAGCCGACCCCGTTGCCGCCGTCAAGCAGGGCATGGACCGCAGCCTCGCTGGCGCGCTCAGCATGCAGGCCTCGGTCAAGGCCGGCGCCCAGTCGATCACCCTCAGCGGAAAGATGGACCCGGCCGCCCGCGCGGTCCAGATCAGCGGTAAGGCTCCGGAGCCGATCGAGGTGCGGATGATCGGCGACGCCGCCTACCTCAAGTCGGACTCGCTCGAAGGCAAGAAGCCCTGGATGAAGATCGACCTCAGCAAGCTCAAGCCGAGCAGCACGCTGCGCCAGTCGTTCGACTTCAAGTCGCAGACCGGCCTCATCGGCGGCACCGTGTCCGCCCAGGAGACCGGCGAGGGCCGCTACACCGGCGTCGCCGATCTCAACAAGGCCGCCGCGGCGGCCAGCACCGAGGCCGGAATGAAGGACGGCATCGAGGCGTCCGCCAAGTTGGCGAAGGACCCGACGGCGATCCCGTTCGAGGCGACCCTCGACGCCGACGGACGCATGACCATGCTCTCCTACACGATTGCCACGAAGTCGCTGGGTGACCTCGTCACCGAGATGCGGATGAGCGACTTCGGCAAGCCGGTCACTGTGGAAGCTCCGCCGGCCGGCGAGACCGAGGCGGCCTCCGCCGAGATGTACGCGTTCCTCTGACCGGCCGACACATCGTCGGCACAGGCGTGGGCTGCGGGTCTCCCGCAGCCCACGCTGCGTCTGACGCCCGACCCGAGCCGGCATGGCACCCGCTGTGCCGCAGGTCACAGCGCTGCCGGTAACAGACCGCGGCACCGATCCGTCCCTGAGGCAGACAACCACAGGGAGGGCACATGTTCGCCGCTTACGTCACGGTCACGATTCTCGCCTCGGTCTTCACCGGCATCGCCGCCGTCACCTACCTGATCGGCCACGCCTATCCGAAGGCCCAGGCCGACATGAAGCGCCTGCCACACTCGTGGCTGCCCCGGCTGGGCCTGACGCTGGCGGCGGGCTCCCTGGGGCTGCTGGCCGGGTTCGCCGTACCGCTGCTGGGCACACTCGCCGCCGCCGGCCTCGTGCTGTACTTCGTGGGCGCGCTCATCGCCCACCTGCGGGTGGGTTCCCGCCACCTCGTGGGGTGGGCGGTCTTCTTCTTCACCACTGTGGCGGCGCTGACGGTGAACCTGGCCTACCACTGGTGAACCGTGCCGCCGGGCCGCCCGGGCCACGGTTCACCAGCGGTAGCCACTTTTTTGTGGGTACTTGTCGGCGCGTCGAGTGCGGGTGAGTCTGGTTGTGGGTGGTCGCGGGGCCGGGTCTTCGGGGAGGTGGGCGACGGTGCGGGAGGTCCCTCGGCCACGGTGAGCTTCTCCAGGCGACGGTGGCCCCAGTCGGAAACGGGAGCCAACGCCTCGGCGAGATCCCGGCCGAACGCGGTCAGGGAGTAGACGGTCTTCAACGGCAGCACCTCGTGCACCTCCCGGTGCACCAGTCCGTCCGCCTCCATCTCGCGGAGCGCCTGAGTCAACACCTTCTCGGTGAGGCCCGGCAGTTGCCGGCGCAGCTCGCCGGGACGGTGCGGACCGGATTCCAGCAGCCAGAGCAGAGATGTCTTCCACCTGCCGTCGATCACGGCGATCGCGGCGGTCACTCCGCAAACGTTGAGGTCCTGCGCACGACTGCGCGTCATCTTCGCTGTCTTCCTACACCTCTGGGAGTTGAAGCATGCCCTCGTACTCCGAAAAGTCTGTCACGGTGCTCGGCCTGGGGCCGATGGGGCGGGCCCTGGCCGGCGCGTTCCTGGACGCCGGCCTGCCGACCACGGTCTGGAACCGGACCCCGGGCCGAGGTCGCGACCTGGTCGAGCGAGGCGCCACCGCCGCCCGATCGGCCGAGGAGGCGGTCGCCGCGAGTGGGCTGACCGTGGTCTGCGTGGTCAACTACGACGCGTCGGACGCCATCCTGAGACGCGACGCGGTCACCGCCGCGCTCCAGGGACGCACGGTGGCGAACCTGACCGCGGACACTCCCGACCGGGCCCGGGACACCGCGCAGTGGGCGGCCGGGCACGACATCGGGTACCTGGACGGCGCCATCATGACGCCGACCACCACCATCGGAACGCCGGCCGGCGTGTTCATCCACAGTGGCCCGACAGCGCTCTACCAGGAGCACCGGCCGGTGCTGGACGCGCTGGACGGCACCCATACCCACCTCGGCGAGGACATCGGCCGGGCCGCGGCGTACGACGTCGCGTTGCTCGACATCTTCTGGACCGCGATGGCGGGCTACGCGCACGCCCTGGCGGTGGCCCGGGCGGAGGGTGTCACCGCGCGGGAGTTGGCACCGTTCGCCATGCGCATCGGCGCGATCCTTCCGCCCATCTTCGAGCAGACCGCCGAGGAGGTGGAGAGTGGCAGCTTCTCCGGCGAGGACAACCCGATCACCTCCGCCGTCTCGTCCATGGCCCACATCGTCCACACCTCCGAGGCGCACGGCATCGACGCGGGAGTGATGCGTGCCGCCGAGGGCATGGCCCGTCGCGCGATCGGGCTGGGCCACGGCACCGACGGCTTCATCCGGGTCGCCGAGGTGCTGGGGCGGCGCTGAGGGTCGGCCGGCATCCCCTCTCTGGCGGTCGCCATCCCTGCCGGCCCTAAACTCGCCGGATGGGTGTCGATGTCGAGCTGATCCGAATCGAGCAGCAGGGCACGAGCCCGCGCAGACGTCGCGAGTCGCAGGTTGCGGCGATCGGTGACGTGGACTTTCACCTCGCCACGGTGCTGGAGCGGGTCCAGCGTCAGGGGAGGACGCCGATGCTGGACCGGATCGACCCCTACGGCCTGCTGGAACTCACGTCGGTGGAGATGTCGCAGTTCCTCAGTGAGCTGGGTGTCCTTGTCGAGTCGGCGGAGGGTGCGGGTGAGGAGCGGATCCTCGATGCCGTACGGCGCCTGGCCGAGAGATGTCGGGACAGTGCGACTCTGTGCCTGCGCTTCGTCGGTGACTAGATCATCGGCATTGTTTCGCCGCGCTGGCTTAGGGGTGAACAGCGGGCGGAGTGCGTACGACGGCCTCCGATTCTTCGACGTCTCGTAGCTTTCGGCAATGCCCTTGGTGCGGCTGACCGGCGCCACACGGCTTTCCGCCCACGGACCTCTCGGGCCGGAGGCAGCTTCGCGTGGCGTCGGCATTCCGCGGCGCCCGAGTCCCCGCAGCCGACCAAACCGCCCTCGTTCGTTCCGCCGCGCTGACCGGGTACAACTTCCGACAGTGCCGACACCGGATCTTCGGTACCGTCCGCCTCGTGAACCCTGCTTCGAGTCGCGCGTCCAAGCATCGCACGCTCGGAAACGTGGTCCTTGGCTCCGGCCTCCTGGTCTCGGCCATCACCCTGTCGACCGACACCGTGGCCACCGAGCCGCACATCCTCGCGGGCCTCCTCGTAGCCACCGGGATCGGGCTACGCGTCGAAGCAGCGATCATCGAATCCCGGTCATGACGACAGGCCCAGATCCTGGTACGCGCGAACAAGCTTTCGCCTCAGCGGCGGCCCACTGAGCCTTCACGGTCCGGTGCCGTGGGCGACCACTCCGGGCGGCGGGGGGCGCCAGTCGACCGGTTCGGCGTTGACGTCGACGGGCAGCTGTTCCGCAGCGACCGGGCAACGCCGTGGTGGTGTCGCCGACGTACCCCCGGGCCTGGGAGGAGGTGCGGACGCTGAGCCTGACCCCGGACCGGGAGGCGTCTGCCCTGGTTGGGGCGGCCTTACGGTCTGCCAGACCTCACGTCGGTGGAGATGCCTCAGTTCCTCGGTGAGCTGAGTGTCCTTGTCGAACAGGCGGAGGGTGCGGGTGTGAAGGGTTGCGCCGTCGGTGCGGGATGGAGCGCCAGATATTCAGCGATCGTGAGATGGCTTGTTCATAGCGAGAGTCCAGCCTCCAGGTGTTCGAAAGCCTGGTCCATGGTCGTGGGCAGGTCGGCGGTCGGGTTGTCGGCGAGGGTGGCGAGGGTGGCCATCATGGCGCCGATGGCGGCGCCGGCGATGGTGCGGACGGCGAGGTCGTCGCGTGCGCGTCCGGTGCGTTCGGCGATGGCGTCAGCGAGGAGTTGCAGCGCCTGGGAGTACTGGTCGAGCATGGCGGCTCGCAGCGCGGGTTCGACGGTGATGAGGGAGACCCGATCGCGCATCTGCTGGTGTTGCTCGGGTGGGAGCTGAGTGAAGTGCTGGCGGAATGTGGCGCGGATGGCCTGGATGGGTGAGAGTTCGCTCGGTTGGTCGAGGAGGATCTGGGCGATCAGTGGGTCGAAATCGTCTTGGAGTACGACGTCTTCCTTGGTGGGGAAGTATCGGAAGAAGGTTGTCTCGGAGACCTCGGCGGCGTTGATGATCTGTTCGATCGTGGTGTCCTGGTAGCCGTGTTGGCGAAACAGCCGTAGGGCGTGGGACTGAATGGCGGCGCGGGTCCTGGCTTTCTTGCGTTCGCGCAGGCCCGGCGTTGGGTAGTTAGCCCGCGATGGCATGTGCGGAAGCCTCCTTCGACGTCCGGCCAGCGCCGGTGCTCTGGTCGGAATCCCGGTGGGGAAGAAATGCTGCGGCGGCGACCGCGCCGACGACAGCGATGCCCGCGCA
Organism: Micromonospora sp. NPDC049101; assembly: GCF_040648675.1. Classification (NCBI taxonomy): domain Bacteria; kingdom Bacillati; phylum Actinomycetota; class Actinomycetes; order Micromonosporales; family Micromonosporaceae; genus Micromonospora; species Micromonospora sp. NPDC049101. The sequence goes on from NZ_JBEZED010000024.1 coordinate 116,357, forward strand.
GACCAGCAGCGAGACGCTCAGCCCGTCCACAAAGGCGACGCGGGATGCGTGTTCGAGGGTGGGTGAGCCGATCTCGCGAGCGACCGCGATGCCTTCGGACAGGCTCCGGCGGGCTGCCTGTGCGGCAGGTGCGGGGACGCCGTCGAAGTTGGCGCTGTCGAGGCGTGCGTGGTAGACGGCGACGAGCACGCTGCCCATGATGGCAGTGCCGAGCGGACCGCTGGTCTTGTTGAACGCCTGGACCACCGCGGACTCGGTTCCGCTGCGTTCCACCGACAAGCCGGACAGCGCGGCGGCCGTCGCGGCGACCAGCGCCAGGCCGGTGCCCAGGCCGACGACGGCCGTCCAGCCCGCGACGAACCCGATGCCCGCGGTGAGGCTGGTCCCGGCGCCCACTCCCAGACCAACGGCGAGGAGTACGAAGCCTGCGGTGGCAGTAATCCGTGCGCCGAAGGCGCGGGTGAGCCGGCTCGCCAGCCCCGCGCCGAGAACCATCCCCCCGATAAGGGGAAGCAGGCGCAGTCCGGAGCCGAGGGTGTCGACGCCTCGGATGTCCTGGAAGTACTGGGGCATGGTGAACAGCACTCCGATCATGGCCAGACCCGCGACCGCGGTGAGGACGGCGCCCCACACGAACGAAGCGGACCCGAACAGCGCCGAGTCGATCAACGGCTGACCACCGGGCTGATGTCCGAGCCGGCGTTCCCATGCGGCGAACCCAGCGAGGACAGCGGCGCCGGCGACGATCGACACCAGCACGACAGGGTTGCGCCAACTCTTCTCGGCAGCTTCGACGAGGCCGTAGATCACTAGCGCCAGTCCCAGCGTCGAGCCGACCGTACCGAGTGGGTCCAGTCCGGGCCGCTGTGCCGCTCGTGACTCTGGAACGAGTGCGGCGCCCACCGCCACGGCGAGCAGGACGACCGGCACGTTGATCAGGAAGACCCACCCCCACCAGAAACTTGACAGCATCCAGCCACCCAGGATCGGGCCGAGTGGCAGGGCGATGAAGTTGGCTGCCTGGTAGATGCCGACGGCTTTGGGGCGCTCCTGCTCGTCGAACAGGACGATCAGGGCGGACAGCGCCATGACCGTGATTCCGGCACCGGCCAGGCCCTGCAGGAGCCGGCCGGCCAGGAAGACGCCCACCGACGTGGCGTACGCGCAGATCGCCGAGCCCAGCCCGAAGGCGAGCAGTGACGAGAGCATGACCTTCTTGCGGCCGAAGCGGTCACCAACCAGACCGGCCGGCAACACGGCCGCGGCCAGGACGAGCAGGTAGCCCGCCGAGAACCAGACCAGATCGGCCTGCGAGGCATCGAGTTCCTCCGCCAGTGTCGGCAGCGCCACCGACAGGACTGTGCCGTCCAGACTCACCGTGAGCACGCTCAAGCTGACGGCTCCCAGCGCCAACCATCGGCTCGACTCGGCCTTCTTCATGGGTGCCACCCTCCTACAAGTGCTACCTCCGAATAAAGGTAACCTCCACATTGCGGAAGTCAAGCCAGGAACGCATCGCAAGCGGCGGATGGGTTCCGACTGCGAGACGCTGGCGCATCGGCACGGACAACGTCATCACGTCGGGCAGGGCTGAGCCGACACCGGGCGCACGCCGCACACCTCCCGCAAGACGATCGCCACCCTGATCGACAAGGAGGCTGGCGCCAAGCACGCAGCAGCCCAGTTCGGGCACGCCACCGAGCAGGTCACCGCCAGGCACGAGGGTCGCTCTCGTGACGTCGCCGGACCGCATAGACACACAGCGAACCGTCCTCGACATGCCGCAGCGCGGACCCGACCGCCCACTAGCGTGACCGCTGGTTCTTGGGGGTGATTCACATTGCATAGATGAGCATCAAGTCCCTGGCCCGCTTGTCGCCGGCAACTGGGCGGCCTTACGACCCGCGGCAGGCCGGGTGACGCCTGAGCTGGCGACCGGGCGTTTTGCTGCCCCCGCCAACACGCCCGGGACGATCTCCAAGGGGAGCTCGTGCGCCCACCGTGCACCCAAAGCCGCCGAGCCCATGATCAAGGATCTCTGTTTTGCCTGGCGCCCCCGGCTGGAGACAAGCCTGCAGGGCTTGCCCGTGGCGTCGCCCGCGTTGAGCTGGGCCGATGCGCGGTCTGACCTCGTGTTCGAGCTGCCAAGACGGTTGCAGGTTGGCGGTTCCGGAGGGGCGCTTCGTGCGCTGACGGCCAGGCGTTGGGAACGCACTCGTCCGGCATGACGGTCACCGGCTCGGCGCGTCCGGGTAGTCAGTCGGTGCCGCCGAGGCGGAGCATGGCGCGGTAGAGCTGCGTGGGGGTCAGGGGCGGTTCGGGGAGCGGGTGGGCGCGCTCGGCGCGGAAGCCGTCGAGCATCAGGTACAGGTGGCGGCGCCAGGCGTGCGGGGCGATCCCGTCGGTCGCCTCGATGATCCGGCTGTGGGACCAGATGACGAAGGCGAGGTCCTCGGGTACCAGGTCGGGCCGGAGGTGGCCCTGCTCTCGCGCCCGTTCGACGATGCGCACGCCGAGGTCATGGATCCGGGTCTGCTGGCCGGCCAGGCAGGCGTTCTCTGGCAGCCGGATCGAGGCGAAGTCGTTGAAGCCTCGGTCGCGGGCCTGGAGTTCGCACATGGTTTCCAGGAACAGGCACAGCCCTTCCCATGCGTCGTCCATGCTCAGGGCCTGCTCGGCGGCGGCGACCCAGATCGCGAGCTTGCCGGCGAAGACCTCCTGCACTAGGTCCAGCCGGGCGGGGAAGTGGTTGTAGAGCGTGCCGATGGCCACCCCGGCGCGCTTGGCGACCTGCTCCAGCGACGCCTGCATCCCGTGCTCGGCGAACACGGCCCGGGCGGCGGCCAGCAGCAAATCGCGATTGCGCTGAGCATCGCGGCGCAGCCGCCGGGCGGGAGCGGAGGCCGCGGTCGCGGTCGCGACTGGTGCGCGTTCAGGGGGCATGCTCCACAGCCTACCAACTTGAGGGATGCCTCGACTTCCGTGCTACGCTCGCCACAAGGTGAGGCCATCCTCATTTTGTGGAGTCGTGCCGCGATTCGGCTCTGACCAGGCTCGGGAGACTTGATGAAACTGACCATCTTCGGTGCCAGCGGTCGCACCGGCATGCACCTGGCCGAGCAGGCACTCGCCGCCGGGCACGACGTGGTGGCGCTGATGCGCAATCCGGCGAAACTGACCCTGCGCCACGAACGGCTGCGGGTCGCGCAGGGCGAGCTGACCGACGAGGCGGCCGTCGCCGACGCCGTCCGGGGCGCCGACGCCGTCCTCGCCGCCCTGAGCCCCAAGATCTTCGGCGGGCCCCGGGACCTGCCCCTCGCGTCGGGAACGGGCACCATCCTGGCCGCGATGCGCACCTACGGCATCAGCAGGCTCATCTATAGCTGGGGACCAAGCATCATGATTCCCCGCAACCCGCTGCTGGGCGCGGTGCGCAGCGCGAGCTTCGCCCTGCTCGGGCGGCTACCCGCCACCCGCTCCATGGTCAACGAGACGGTCAAGGTGGGCCAGGCCATTCGCGGCTCGGATCGAGACTGGACCATCGTGGTCGTCACCGCGCCCCACGACGAGCCCGGCTCGGGAAGGGTCAAGGTGCGCACCGGGACCGGAACCGGAGACCGGGTCGGCTCACGCATCTCTCGGGCCGACCTCGCGCAGTTCATGCTCACTCAGGCCGACGACCTGCGATACGCGCAGCAGGAGCTGCGGATCAGCAACTGACACCAGCACGGCACGCCGCCGCCGCGCAGTTATCCGCGGCGCCCCGCCTGCACCTCGTGCGCCTCCCCAACTCGAGCGGCACGCGGTCCCGACCGAATCCCGCTGTTCACCACCCTTGTTCACCACGCTGTTGTCACCGAAGGAGAAGTTGTGCCTACCATCGCCATCATGGGTGCCGGTCCCGGAATGGGGCTCGCCATCGCCCAGACCTTCGGCAAGGAAGGCCACCAGGTCGCGCTGCTGTCGCGTACCCCGGCCAAGCTGGACCCGGTCGTGGCCGAACTGACCGGCCAGGGCGTCGAAGCGGCGGCCTTCGCCGCCGACGTGCTTGACCGGCCATCGATCGTCTCCGGCCTCGCGGCGGTCAAGCAGCAATTCGGGCAGATCGACGTCCTCGAATACTCGCCGGCCAACTCGGCGCTGCCGATGGCTTCCTCCACCGAGCTGACCCACGACAACGTGCAGATCCAGCTCGACTTCTACGTGCACGGCGCCGTGGCGGCGGTCAACGAGGTGTTGCCGGAGATGCTCGCCCGAGGCTCGGGCACGATCCTGTTCACCACCGGCGCCTCGTCCGTGCGCCCGGAGATGGGTCACGACATGTTCGGCAACGTCGCCCCGGCGGCGGCGTGGCTGCGCAACTGGGCCCACGGCCTGCACGCCGCCACCGCTCCCCGAGGAGTACAGGTCGGCCACATAGCGATCGGCGCGTGGATCGGCCGCCAACCGGGTGCCACCGCACCGGAAGAGATCGCGCCGCTTTACTGGGAACTGCACACCCAACACGACCAGATCGAAAAGATCTTCTTCCCCAGCGACCAACCCGCCTCCTGAGCGCACATGGTTGAGCCGTCCGCCCCTCGACGGGCCGCAGCGCGCCGGCCGCATGATGCGGCCGGCGCGACGGTGATCCGCGAGGAGCGGTACGGCGACGTCCTCGGCCACGTCGTCATGCAGGACCCGGAAGGCAACGAGTTCCGCGTCGCTTGAGCGGTGGTTGGCGCCGCATCCAGCATCCGGAAGCAGCGATCCGGGCGCGCGCGGGGGCCCGTGCATCGAGCCAAGGCAAGGATGCCCCGGCCACTCGGCCGAGGCATCCTTGATCGTCTACACGAATGCGAAAACAGCCTCCACTGTCAGTGGTCGGTGGGTCGCGTTGCGCGTTTGCAGTTCTGTGACGTGCCCCCGGCAGGATTCGAACCTGCGACACACGGTTTAGGAAACCGATGCTCTATCCCCTGAGCTACGGGGGCGCGAGTGGTCAGTGTAACGACCTGCGGGTTCACCTGGGGTGGCAGGGAGTAGCCCGCGTTCACCCGCGTCACCCGGACCCCTGTTCGCCCAGCCCAGGGAGTCTCTACGCGAGTTCGCACGGCGCTACCTCTGCTGATCTTGTTTGTTTCGCCTGGTAGGGGGTCTTGTCGCGAATGCAGGCCCAGAGGACGTTGAGGCGTTGTCTGGACAGGGGGCGGTGGCTTGGCGGTGGGTCTTTCCCTCGGCCCTCTTCTTGTCGTAGTAGGCGCGTGACCGTGGACAGTGGGTCAGCGCGGTGAAACTGGACATGCTGAACACCCGGCGTAGGCCCCGGTGGTAGCGGTGGGGCCGAACCTGATGACCCTGCCTGCGGCCGGAGTCGCGTGAGATCGGCGCGAGCCCGGCGTGCGCGGCGAGCGCCGCAGCGCTCGGGTAGGTGGTGAGGGTGCCAGCGTGGGCGAGGAACTCGGCGGCGAGGGTGGTGCCGATACCGGGCAGGCTGGTGACGATCTCTCCCAACTCGTCGGCCGTCGGGGTGGACGCGTCGGTGGGATGGGCGTCGCGGTAGCGGCGCAGCAGTCGGTTACGTAGGTGGCTGTCGCCGCCGGTGATCAGATTGGTCAAGATGGCGTCCTTGTCCCGGGCGGGTAGCCCGACGACCCAGGTGCGTAGTTGCGCGGCGGTCACTCCCACGCCGCATGCCCGGATACCGGGCGCTCGGCTTCACCAGAACATGAGCGCATCCGATCGCGATCATCACTGCGTGGTAGAACGAGTAACAGGGAGCGGTAAGCCGCCGGCTGATCCGCCTCGCTCAGTACCAACGCGGCGGGCCTCCCATGCCCACGTAGAGCGCCCGTCACCACCAACACGATCGGGATCAGTAGCTTTACCCGCTGGTTGCAAGGATGCGGGGGAAGAAGCCAAGCGTGCTGGGCCTAGCGTAGTAGGCTGTTGGCATGGGTCGGTTCTCCGAGGATGAGCTGCATGCGGTTGTCTCCAGGTACGAGGCGACTCGCGCGGCCGCGTTGACCGAGCGGGACGAGCAGCTGCGGGCGTTCCACGCGGCCGGCTGGCGGCCGGTGGATCTGCAGCGGGTCACCGGGTACAGCCGGGAGACGATCCGTCAGGCGCTACGACCGGAAGTCCGGCGGGCGACCAACATCAGCCGGCGCCGGACGTCACCCCAGCCGCCGGCGGACTACCGGCCCTACGGTGACCGGAGGCCCTACGTGGTGGCCGAAACCCTTGCGCAACTGCAGGGCCCGACCGAAGGCGCGGTGACGCTGCCGCGTCATCTGGACTGGTCCGGGCACGCCGAGTACGACCTGAACCGGCCCGCACGCCTGGCCAGCATGTACAAGGTGGTGCTCACCGAAGCCAGCACGGTCGAGGATCTGAACACCTGGCTCGATGCCGACCTCCTCCGTCGGCTCTGGCCCACCCTCTGGCTGCCGCCCCAGCTCCGCCAGCGCTGGGAGGAAACCTCTCCCGAACTCGCCGCGACCCGCAGCGACGCGGCGTAGCGGTGGACCCCTTCCACGAACGCCTCGCCCGTACCGGGCTCGGGGCGGCCGATCGATACGGCTTCGCTCTGGCCGGCGGTTACGCGGTTCAGGCCGCCGGGCTTGTCGAGCGGCCCAGTGAGGACATCGACCTGTTCACCGCCTGGGACCGCCGCAACGAGTTCACCGCCGCGGTCACCGCCGTCGTGCACGCCTACCGAGACGACGGCCTGACCGTCGAGACCGAGCGCCAGTACGACACCTTCGCTCGGCTGGCGGTCACCGACGGTGTGCGGGTTTCCAAGGTCGAACTCGGCGTGGACTGGCGTGCCAACGAACCGATCCTCATGGCGATCGGACCGGTGCTGCACCCGGACGACGCGGTCGCGAACAAGATGAGTGCCCTCTACGGGCGGGCGTTCGCCCGGGACTTCATCGACATCGACGCCGCGCTCCGATCCGGTCGCTACACCCGCGAAGCCCTCCTCGCCCTCGCGCAGCGCGCCGACCGTGGCTTCGACCGGCACGTCTTCGCCGACGCTCTCGGACAAGCCGCGCTGCTCGATCCTGACGACTTCGCCCAGTACGGCGTCGCCGGCCGAACGCTAAACGATCTCTGTAGCCGATTCGCCGAATGGCGCCGTGAACTGCTCGACGAGGAGAAACCCGCCGAGGATGAGCCGCTCCCGACTCGCCGCGGCGATGACCCTGTAACGCTGGACCCGCACCGATCCAGCTGATCTTCGGCAAGCGATCGCAGCAACGCCGCACAGCAATCGGCACGCACGGCCAGCAGACAGAAGGCCGCAGGCCATCGACCTGTGGACACCTGCGACACACGGTTCAGGAAACCGATGCTCTATCCCCTGAGCTACGGGGGCGCGAGTGGTCGGTGTAACGACCTGCGGGTCCACCCGCGTTGGCAGGGAGTGACCCCCGTTGAGACCCGGCGGGCTGGCCGGACCGACGACCACAGGACCCAACCGTCGCCGGCCCCGCCACCGTTCGAGCGGACGGCATCACCTACGCGTACTGCCGGCATCGTCGGCGCGAAGGCCGCTGCTCGCACCGAACACATCACTACGCGCCGCTGGATGCCGCGCCTCGGCAGTCCCGTCCAATCCATGTGGTCGAGTCCAGTTGGAGACCGATGTTCAGCCCAGGTGAGTTCCGTCGGTGCCCATGCGGGTGTTCGTCCAGACGATCAGCGACGCGATCAGCAGGAGGAAGGAGCCGACCAGGAAGGCGTGGGTGACTCCTTCGGTGAAGGTGGCCTGCAACAGCGCCCGCTGTACGCCCCCGGGGTCGCCCGGAAGCGCTGTGGTGATCGGTTCGATCACCTGCTCGTTGCGCTGCCCGGCGAAGTGCGGAGACACCGTGCCGAGTACGGCGAGGCCGACTGATCCGCCGAGTTGTTGTGCGGCGTTGAACAGGCCGGAGCGTTCGGGACACTCGACGGTGACGGGGCCGAGTTCCTCAGCCTGTTCGGCCAGCAGGGTGAGCAGGTCCACTTCCGCGCGAGGCCGAAGACGCTGGTGTGAGCCGACCCACTCAGGTCACTCGGAACACCGGCCACCCGATCTCGGTGCGCCACGCGGCCGGGTCGCTGACGTCTCGCGGTCCGACGAGGTAGACCTCCCGCACGGGCCCCGCCACCGACATCGCGTTCTTCACGACCCAGGTACCGAGCTCGCCGTAGGTGACCTCGATGCCATCGTGCTCGCCAACGTGGGTGGCCACTGCCAGTTCCGCGGCGGGTAGGGTCGCGGCGTGCACCCGCCCGGCACGAGGCGGAGCGGCCGTCGGTAGGTAGACCAACACGTGACCGCGGCCCTGCTCGAACAGGGAGTTGTCGTAGGTGCCACCCGGTGGACCGGTCACCGCGTCGCCAACGGCCACCTCCAACTCGGCCATTGCGCCCGCGAACCAGGCTTCGACCTCGCCCTCGTCGACCACGGCCGCCACCGCCGCGACCGTGCGGGCGGGCTCGGCACGGAGCTCCACCTTGATCGGCGCGGGGTCGGGCCGGAGCAGGCGGCGCAGCGACGCGACCGCGGCTCGGGTGCGGTCGAGTTCGGCCTCCAGGCGTTGGAGGTGGTCGGCGATCAGGGTCGCGCGGACACCGGGGTCCGGGGACCGCAGGATCCGCTGCACGTCGGCCAGGGGGACGTCGAGTTCGCGGAGCCGGTTGATGACCTGAGCGGTCGGGATCTGCTCGATGGCGTAGTAGCGGTAGCCGGAGGTCTCGTCCACTACGGCGGGTTCCAGCAGGTCGCCCTCGTGGTACCGACGCAGGGTCCGCACGCTCAGGTGGGTCAGGCGCGAGAACTCCCCGATCGTCAGCACCCCCGCAGTATGAAGGCTCCCCCAGGGGGAGAGTCCACCGTTTGACCCTCCTGCACCGCGAGGCCACACGGTGGGTTCATGACACACCGCAACGACCTCCGGTCCGATCCACTCCCAACCACCGTCCGTGGTTTCCTCGCCGCTCACGTCGTCCGCGACGCCGACGCAGCATCGTCGTTCTTCGCCGAGGACGCGGTGGCCGTGGATCAGGGCGAGTCCTTCCGCGGCCGAGAGCAGATCTACGCGTTCCTGCGGGACGCCGGCTCCGAGTTCGAGTACACGACCGAGCAGATCGGTGCTGCCCGCATCGACGACGGCCACTGGGTGGTGACCCTGCGGCTTGCGGGAACCTTCCCGGGCGGTGTCGCCGAGCTCGACTACCGGTTCACGATCCGTGAGGACGTCGTCACCGAACTCGTTATCGCCAACCACGGATCCTGACGAGACCCGTACCACGTCAATCTTCAGAGGAGAGAGAATGCCTACGTCAGATCGCGATCGTCTCGATGGACGACGTGCGTTGGTCACGGGCGGTTCGAAGGGCTCAGGCAAGGCCGTCGTCGAGAGACTGCGGGAGATGGGCGCCGACGTCTACGTGACGGCCCGGACGATGCCCGAGGGGTACGAGCACCCCGACCGGTTCATCGAGGCGGACACCTCGACGGTCGAGGGCGCGAAGGCGGTGGCCAACCGGATCGCCGAGACCGGCGGGGCACTGGACATCCTGGTGCACGTCGTCGGAGGTGCCTCGACGCCGTCCGGTGGGTTCGCGGTCATCACCGACGAGCAGTGGATGATCGAGCTGAACGTGAACCTCCTGGGAGCGGTGCGGCTCGATCGAGCTCTCCTCCCGGCGATGATCGAGTCCGGGTCGGCGGTCGTGCTGCACTTCACCTCGATCCAGCGTGAACTTCCTCAGTACGAGGCGTCCCTGGCCTACGCGGCAGCGAAAGCCGCGTTGCGCACCTACAGCAAGGGGCTCGCCAACGAGCTCGCCCCGCGCGGCGTCCGCGTCAACGCGATCAGCCCCGGCGGGATCGAAACGGAGGCCTACGAGAGGTTCGTGGACCGAATCGCCGAGGGCAACGGGATCAGCCGCGAACAGGCCAAGCAGAGCATCTACGACTCCCTCGGAGGCGTACCCCTGGGACGGTTTGCCAACACTGAGGAGATCGCCGACCTGGTCGGCTTCCTGGTCTCGGACCGCGCCTCGGCCATCGTGGGCGCCGAGTACGTGATCGATGGCGGAACAGTCCCTACCGTCTGAGCCCGCAAACGGGTTCGAGCAGTCACGTGCGAGCGCTTCGATTCGACGTCCCAGGAGACCGTCGGGAACGCGGGGCCGCCTGATCACAGAGCCAGGATGCCGAGGTCGCCACAGGCACCTCGGTCGGAGGCCCGGTGCGTCGACGGGCCTTTCATCCTACCTTTGCTGCGGCTTTTGTAAGCATTGATGGGATTTCAGGCTCCGCCAGAAGATAGATGAGTGGAAATGCTTGACTCAGCGCCCCATGTTGCCGGTTAATCACATCTACATGTCGGCTGTGTTCACCCGCCCGGGTGGTCGACGACACCGGTGCATCGTCGAATCGATTCGACTACAGCCGGTACATACACCTTGACTTGACGTCATGAGGCTGTCGGGTGAGCCGTAGGAGGTTTCCGTGCATCGTGCGAACGTCCGCTGGGGCGGCAGATTGTCGGCGTCAGCCAGAGGGCTGGCCGCGACCGTGGCGCTCGCCCTGCCCCTGACGCTGGGTGGTCTGACCGTGGCACCCCCCGGGTCGGCCCTGGCCGCGCCGGTCGCGACGCAGGGTGTCGCGGCCGCCGGACTTGACGGTGTGGCGGCCGGTAACGCCGCGATCGCCTCGGTCGACCTGAGCGGGACGTGGAGCTTCACGCCCGCGGGTCGGGCAACGACCTCGATCACGGTGCCCGGTGGCGGTTGGTACAAGCAGGGCTTCACCGACGTGACCGAGGCGGTGTACTCGCGCAGCATCACCGTGCCGGACTCGGGGCAACCGCAGTCGACCTGGATCGAGTTCGGCGCCGTGAACCACCAGGCGACGCTCTCCGTCGACGGCCGGGTGGTGGCGACCCAGACGACCGCGTTCACCTCGTCGAACTTCGACATCAGCAGCTACGCCGCACCGGGCACCACCCACACGATCAGTGTGCAGGTGAAGGGCCGCGGTGCGTTGCGGTCGTCCGACGGCAAGTACCTGGTCCCCATCGCGGCCGACTGGTCCGAGGCGGTACCGCAGGGCATCTACCGGTCCGCGTCCCTGCGGGTGTATCCGGCGGTGTACGTCAGCGACGCGTTCGTCCGTACCTCGGTGGCGAACCGCACCCTCAGCTACGACGTGTCGGTGACCAATTCCTCGGCCGCGACCAGAACTGTCACCCTGGGCGGGTCGATCACGTCCGACGGCGCGGGCTCTTTCAGCTACCCGCAGTTGCCGCAGCAGACCGTGACGGTGGCGGCCCGTTCGACGGCGAAGGTCACGGTGGGCCCCGTGGCGTGGGACCTCGGCGCCACCTCGTACTGGTGGCCCAACGTGCCGTACCGGTCCGGGTACCGGGCCCAACTGCACCGCCTGGCGATCCACGCCACCGCTGACGACGGCCGCACCAGTGACGCCACGTACCGCTTCGGGTTCCGGGAGAGCACGCAGAACGGCGAGTACTACTACCTCAACGGCGTGCGGGTGAACTTCCGTGGCGACAGCCTGCAGGGCGCCAACTACGACCGGATCAACAACGGCGGCAAGAGCGACGCGTTCGACACCCTGCCCGGTTTCCTGCCGCCGTCGTCCGGCAACGGCGGTTGGCCGCAGGCGGTGGACAACTACCAGCGTCTCAACTACAACGTGGTACGCATACACATGGAGCCGGCCAGCCCGTACATGCTCGACGTGGCCGACGAGATGGGCCTGATGGTCATCGACGAGACCGCCATCCGCAGTGGTTCCCAGGACTTCGTGTCCGGACGCACCAACATGGTGGCCCACGCTCGGGCGCTGACCCTGCGCGACCGCAACCATCCGGCGATCATCCGCTGGAGCCAGATCAACGAGCCCAGCTCCAACAACAACGACTCACAGTCGTTCCAACAGGACCTGTACGCGGCGATGAACGGCAACGACGGCACCCGGCCGATCAGCATCGACGCCGGCCCGGGCGCGGATTCGCCCAGCCGGTACCCGGCCATGAACTACTCCAACTTCGCCATCTTCGGGCACTACCTGGACGGCGTCGGCCGCTACGGCGAGGCCCTGAATCGCCATTCCGGGCGCCCGGACGGCGAAGGCGAGTACATCTGGCCTGCCTGCAGCACCAGGCAGGGCTTCGAGTGGTTCGCCACCGCGACTGCTGCCAAGCGCGGCAAGGACGCCAGCGACCTGCGTCCGTACACGCTGCTGTCCGCCTGGGCCAGCGTCGTGCCGGGCGTGCGAACCACCGACTTCACCACGGAGGAGAACACTCGCCCGGTCTACGGCGCGGACAATCTGCCCGATCCGTGGAGCAACCCGCAGATCCAGCGCGTGCAGGCGGCGTTCAACCCGGTGGCCGCGATCGACCTCCCCTACTGGTCCGCCTCCGG